>NZ_JBNCKS010000006.1:0-16076 GCF_049841635.1 Micromonospora sp. DT44
CAAACTACCTAAAATAGACAGAAAGCGATGGCCGCCACGCCAGTGGCAGCCATCGTTTAACACCAGTCACCTAGGGGAGCGAGCGGGCGATCTCGAGCGCCTCGGCCATGCCGCGCGCGCCCTCCAGCCGGTAGGTCACGCCGGCCTGCTCCCAGATCAGGGTCGACGCGGCGAGTCGGGCGGTCTCCCGGCGGATCTGCCCCGACCGGTCGACGTAGGACAGCACGTGCGGACCGTCGACCCACACGGCGAAGTCGCCGTCGACCTGCGTCCACTCCGCACCCGGCCGGCTGGTCCGCTTGTGGAAGGTCAGGTCGAGGCGACCGTCGAACGCGTCGAGACGCACCGCGCCGCCCTCGTACAGCAGCGTCGCGACCCGGTACGCGCCGGCGCCGTCGGGGTCGGCGACCGACACCCGCTCGGGCGGGCCGAGCGCGACCGGCACCCGGATCGGGAAGCGTACCGCCCGCCGCGCCTCGTCGAGCCCCACCATCCGCAGCGACGGCAGGGGTGACGGCTCGTCCTCGGGCGGCGACGGCGTGGACGACGTGACGATGCCGACGCCGGCGAAGCGCAGCACCTCGCCGACCGCGTCGGCGACGGCCGCACGCGCCGGCGGCAGCGCCGCGACCAGCAGGGCAACGAGCGCTGCCGCGGCCAGCGAGCGCCACCGACGTCGCCCGCGTACGTCGCCGACGAGCCGGTCGCGCACCCGTGCGCTCACGTCCGGCGCGGCGGGCGTGTCCAGCCAGCCGCCGAGGTCACGCAGCTCCGCTTCCAGGTCGTCCCGGGCGAGGTCATCCATGACGCACCTCCTCGTCGGCGAGCAGGGCGCGCAGCTTCGCCAGTGCCCGTGAGGTACGCGACTTCACCGTTCCCCGGGGCCAGCTGAGCATGACGCCCGTCTCCTGCTCGCCGAGATCGAGGAAGAACCGGCAGACGATCACCTCACGGTCGCGTACCGGCAGCTGCCGCAGGGCCGCCACCAGCGCGGCCCGACGCTCGCCGGCCAGGACGGCGTCGACGGCGTCATCCCCGGTGACCTCGGGCGGGGGGTTCGCCGCCGCCCGCAGGACCAGGCCGTCCCGGCGCGTGCGGGACCGGTGCAGGTTGCGGGTCTCGTTCGCGACGATCGCGAGCAACCAGGAGCGGAAGGACGACTCTCCCCGGTAACGGGACAGCTTGCGGTAGCCCTTCACGAACGCCTCCTGGACGACGTCCTCGGAGTCCGAACCGGCCCCGAGCAGCACCGCCGTCCGGTACGCGGACGCGGTGTGCCGGGCGACCAGGAGGTCGTACGCCTCCAGGTCACCGGCTCGGGCGCGGGTGACGAGCACGTCGTCGTCCAGGGGAACCTCCGGTCGGACTCGCACTGATGACACCACCCGCGCGCGTCGGGTTCCGCCCCGGCGGAGTCAGATTTCTCCCACCCGTCGTGCAGCCGATTGCCAGGAATCGGTGCTGAACTGGGAGTGGTGTCGAAGGAGAGGGGCTGGGCATGGGCTGGTTCAACCGGCGGTCTCGCCGCGGCGAGGCGACCCCGACGAAGCTGGACCGTGAGGCCACCCGGGAGGACCTCGCCGCGCTGGAGGCGTTCGTCACCAGTCGGCGGGGTGTGGAGTTCTACCTGGAACCGGAGACCACCGCCACCGACACCACCGTGGTCGCGATCGCCCACGACGGGGAGTGGATCCGTCGCCGCACCGGCACACCCCGGGCGGCGGGCGACATCGCCCGCAAGCACGCGGTGCCGCTGTACGAGGCGGCCCGCACCGGCTATCCGGAGCGGATGCGGGTGTGGAACCGGGCACACCCGGAGCGCCGCGCCCGCTGAGCCGGTCCGGCCGTGAGCGGGCTCAAGCGGGTTTCGCCTGTGTGAGTGATCGCTGGATGAGCGTGAGGACGGGTGGAAGGATCAGCTTGCCCCCACCGATCGTGGCGGCAGCGTTCACGTCGTGGGGCGTGCCGTCGATGTCGACCACCAGCGCGCCAGCCTCTCTGGCGATGACGACGCCCGCGACGGTGTCCCACGGGTTGTTGTTGAGCATGACGAACGCGTCGATCCGGCCGTGAGCCAACCAGACGAGGTCGATTGCGGCTGACCCGTGCATGCGTATCCGTTGGACGTGCCGGGTGAGTTGCTCGGTGATGGCAAGCCGCTCGGTGTTCTTCCGGCTGGCCTCGGCACCGACCGCATAGTCGCCGATGGCGACGACGGCGTCCCGGAGATCGGTGATCTGGCTGGCGCGGATGCGTCGGTTGTCGGCGTAGGCGCCGTGCCCCTGCACGGCGTGGTAGCGGCTACCGAGGAACGGGAGGTCGATGACACCAAGGACGGCGTGTGTGCGGTGGATGAGGCCGAGAGAGATCGCGCACAGGGGCGAGCCGTGGATGAAGTTCACGGTGCCGTCGACTGGATCGAGCGCCCAGGTCAGTGCGCTGGTGTCGCCGCTGCTGCCGTACTCCTCGCCGAGGAAACCGATGTCAGGCGCCTTGGCGGCCAGGTGCTCGCGGACCGCTCGCTCGATGGCGTAATCCACGTCCGAGGCCATGTCGCGGTCACCCTTGAACGTCAAAGCACCGGGCTGAAGCTTCCGCATCAGGTCGTGTGCCAGGTCAACGGCCTCCTGTGCGAGAGGGAGGAGGTGCGCGTAGTCGGTCATAGCTGGCGGCTGCGCTCCCACAGCGAGGTGAACATCTCATCGAATATCGGATAGAGACCGGAGGGGCTGGCGCTGCGCTCGATGACCAGCGTCGGGCAGTCCACCCCGCGCATCTGCGGTAGGTAGTGCTGGACAACGCAGAGGCGACCATCGATCAAGAGGACGTTGGCGCGAATGGACTCGTCGTAGACGCCGATGGCGAGGTTGTCTCGGGCATCCGCGGGGAGCCGGTCACGAATGCGGCGAGCCAGGTTCTGGATGTTGAGTTCGGTGAGCGCGCTGAGGTGTCCGTCTGGATAGTCGTCCTCCCGCTCCTGCCGCCTGATCACCTCGCCGGCCGGGTCAAGGAACAGGCAACGGAGGCGGGTGCCGGCGGCGAGGAGTTTCAGGAGGCGATTGTCGCCGTACTGCTGACAGATGAGGTTGAGTGACAGGCCGGACGCTCGGATGTCCGTGGCATGGTCGAAAAGGGCTCGCGGGGGCAGCTCCGCCATGAAATCTGATCGGCTGGAATAAATCGCGCGGACATCAGCACAGCGGTCCCGTCCTGCCGTGCTGACCTGGTGTCCGGCGAGGTCAGTGGCCGGCTCGCGTTCGCCGAGGAGAAGCGCCATGCGTGCGTGGCGTGGCATGGACAAGCCGGTGCAGATGCGGGTGAGGACATCAATGCTGCTGACCCGGCGGGCACCGCTGGTGATCTCGCTGATCTGAGCCTGGCTGAGGCCGGTGGCGACGCCGAGAGTGGTTTGGCTGGCGCGGGTGGCTCGCTGGACGAGGCGGAATACCTGAGCGACGTCGCGAGCGGCCAAGGCATCGAGCATGTCGGTGCTGTCCCAGAGCAGGTCGTCAGTGGTGAGCGCGGCAGTTGTGCGGACGCTCACGGCTGGCTCCCTTCCTGCCCGAGGGCCGAGGGCCGAGGGCCAGCTTATCCAGTAGCGGAACGGCATGCCGGCAGGACATCCGGTCGGCGGATGAAAGTTATCCATCGAGGAATCACCCACTGTGATGGATCGCGGTGGTCGTGGTGAGCAGGGTCAGGGGTGTGAGCCCACGGTCCCGCCCGCACCTGCCCACGCGTCCCGCGTGGTTGTGCCGCAACTGCGCCGCCGCGTGGCCATGTTCCCGCGCGCAACTCGATCTCGTCGCCGAGTTCTACGGCCACTCGCTGGCGCCTGGCCCTCTACCTGACGTCCTGCATGAACGAGGCCATCCACGACTTGTATGGTCTCGGCGGGCGCCCCGACCTTGCCCTGATGCACGCGCGTTTCCTCGGCTGGCTGTCGATGACCCGCCGGCCGCGCCCCTCTCAGCGAGAGTGACCCAGGCCGATCACGTGTCCGCTCCTTGGCGCCCGCCGGCGTCCGGAACGGATACGGACCTGGGGCCGGGCCCACCCGGAACGTCACGTCGCCGGCTGGGCGTCCATGACCCCCTCCCGCGGGGCGAATCGTCTATGACATCAGCTCCAAAGGGCCCGTACACACACTGCCCCGCCGTGGGATCACCGCGCCGTCGACGAACCAGTTCGGCTGCCCGCCACTGCGGCACGACGCAACCCTCCGCGCCGATATATCCGCAGGTCAATGTGGCGAGCGTCGCCGGTCGACGCCGTGGTCCGCGTTGACCGGCGGTCGGCAGGTGTGGCAGCATTCGCGGCCTGACGGCAGTGAAGGAAGTCGGTGCGATTCCGACGCGGTCCCGCCACTGTCACCGGGGAGCGATCCCCCCTCGCGAGTCACGGCCGTGTGTCTGCGGCTGGAAGGCCGGGGGAGAGCGTCGATCCGGAAGCCAGGATACTTCGGCCGTCGGGACGTACCCCAGGGCGTGGACACCCGAGGAGGACCCGATGACGCATGGCGTCTCCATCATCGACGGCCGCTGCCGTCTCCCGCACCGCAGCCGTGCTCTCGCCGCGATGGGCATCGACTCCGTTCACCGCTGAGGTCCGCACCACGCCACCCGTCGCCGCCGGCCCCACGCCGGTGAGCGGTCCGGGTCGCGGTGCCCGCTGAACCCCGCGCCCACCCGCACGTCGTCGCCGAACCGCCTTCGCGAGCGCGCCGACGTTACTGTCCGGAGCCTGCCGTGCGCATTCTGCTGCTCTCCACCGCCGATACCGACCTGCTGGCCGCCCGCGCCAGCGACGCCGACTACCGGCTCGCCAATCCCGCCCGGGTGGCGGCCGACGAGGTGCCCGCCCTGCTCCACGGGGTCGACCTCGCCGTCGTACGCCTGCTCGGCGGTCGGCAGGCGTGGCCGGACGGCCTCGCCGCCGTGCTCGCCAGCGGCGTGCCCACGGTCGTCCTCGGCGGCGAGGCGCTGCCGGACGCGGAGCTGATGGCGGTCTCCACGGTGCCGTCCGGGGTGGTCGCCCAGGCCCTCGCGTACCTGGTCGAGGGTGGTCCGGACAATCTGGGGGAGCTGGCCCGGTTCCTCTCCGACACGGTCCTGCTCACCGGGGAGGGGTTCGCACCGCCCGCGCCGACCCCGGCCTACGGCGTGTACGGCGAGCACCCCACCGAACCGGATCGTCCCACCATCGGGATCGTCTTCTACCGGGCGCACGCCCTGGCCGGCAACACCGCGTTCGTCGATGTGCTGGCCGAGGCGGTGCGCGCGGCCGGCGGCAACCCACTGCCGATCTTCTGCGGCTCGCTGCGCGGGCTGACCACCGGCGCCGGCCCGCTCGGGCTGTTCGCCCGATGCGACGCGTTGCTGGTCACCGTCCTCGCGGCCGGCGGCGCGGTCGCGGCGGACGCCTCCTCCGGCGGCGACGAGGACGCCTGGGACGTCGGCGCGCTCGCCGCCCTGGACGTGCCGGTCATCCAGGCGCTCTGCCTCACCAGCACCCGGGAGCAGTGGGCGGCCAGCGACGCCGGGCTGTCCCCGTTGGACGCCGCGATGCAGGTGGCCATCCCCGAGTTCGACGGCCGGATCGTCACCGTGCCGTTCTCGTTCAAGCAGGTCGACGCCGACGGGCTCTCGGTGTACGCCGCCGACCCCGAGCGGGCCGCCCGCGTCGCCGGCATCGCGGTGCGTCACGCCCGGCTGCGGGACGTGCCGAACGCCGACAAGCGGATCGCTGTGGTGCTCAGCTCGTACCCCACCAAGCACTCGCGGGTCGGCAACGCCGTCGGGCTGGACACCCCGGCCTCGGCGGTCCGGCTGTTCGCCGCGCTCGCCGAGGCGGGCTACGACCTCGGGGACACGCCGCCGCCCACCGACGGTGACGCGCTGATCCACGCCCTGATCGCCGCCGGCGGGCACGACGTGGAGTGGCTCACCCCGGAACAGTTGGCCGCCGCCGAGGCCCGGATACCGGGGCAGACCTACCGGCGCTGGTTCGACCAGGTGCCAGCCGAACTGCGCGAGCGGATGCGGGAGCACTGGGGCGAGCCGCCCGGCGAGTTGTACACCGAGGGCGGCGACATCGTGCTGGCCGGGCTGCGCTTCGGCAACGTGGTGCTGCTGATCCAACCGCCGCGCGGTTTCGGGGAGAACCCGATCGCCATCTACCACGACCCGGACCTGCCGCCGAGCCACCACTACCTGGCCGCGTACCGCTGGCTCGCCGCGCCGGTCGCGGACGGCGGCTTCGGCGCGGACGCCGTGGTGCACCTGGGCAAGCACGGCACCCTGGAGTGGCTGCCCGGCAAGGGCCTCGGTCTGGCCGCCGACTGCGCGCCCGACGCGGTCCTCGCGGACCTGCCGCTCGTCTACCCGTTCATCGTCAACGACCCCGGCGAGGGCACCCAGGCCAAGCGGCGGGCGCACGCCGTGGTCGTCGACCACCTGGTGCCGCCGATGGCCCGCGCCGAAACCTACGGCGACCTGGCCAAACTGGAGCAACTGCTCGACGAGTACGCCACCGTGCAGGCGCTCGACCCGGCCAAGGTGCCGACCGTGCGGGCGCAGATCTGGGATCTGGTCCGCGCCGCCGAGCTGCACCACGACCTGCACACCGAGGCGATGCCCGACGCGGACGACTTCGACGACTTCGTGCTGCACCTCGACGGCTACCTGTGCGAGGTCAAGGACGTACAGATCCGCGACGGGCTGCACATCCTCGCCGACGCGCCCACCGGAGAGCCCCGCGTCAACCTGGTCCTCGCGGTGCTGCGCGCCCCCCAGATCTGGGGCGGCGCCCAGGCCCTGCCCGGCCTGCGGCAGGCCCTCGCGGCCGCGTACGCCCTCGACGAACAGGACATGCTCGCGACGCCGGGCCAGCGGGTCGCCCTCCCGGCCGCGTTGACCGACACGGTTGACGGGCCGGCCGGTACCGCCGCCGACGCCATCGACCTGATCGAAGCCCTCGCCCGGCGGCTCGTCGTCGGCATGGAGACCCTGGGCTGGACCGCCGACACGGCCGAGGCGGTCGTCGCCGAGGTGGCCGGCCAGCCGATCCCGGACGTCGCCGCGGTGCTGCGGTTCGCCGCCACCGAGCTGGTGCCCCGGCTGGAGCGCACCACCGACGAGCTGCGCAACACCCTCGGCGCGCTCGACGGTCGGTTCGTGCCGCCCGGCCCGTCCGGCTCGCCCACCCGGGGCCTGGTCAACGTGCTGCCCACCGGCCGGAACTTCTACTCCGTCGACCCGAAGGCCATTCCCAGCCGCAACGCCTGGGACGTCGGCGTGGCCCTGGCCGACTCGCTGCTGGCCCGGCACCTCGCCGACACCGGGGCGTACCCCCGCTCGGTGGGGTTGACCGTGTGGGGCACCAGCGCCATGCGGACGCAGGGCGACGACATCGCCGAGGTGCTCGCGCTGCTGGGCTGTCGGCCGGTGTGGGACGAGCGGTCCCGGCGGGTCACCGGTGTCGAGGTAGTGCCGACGGCCGAGCTGGGTCGGCCCCGCGTCGACGTCACCGTGCGCATCTCCGGGTTCTTCCGCGACGCGTTCCCGCACGTGGTGGCGCTGCTCGACGACGCCGTCCGGCAGGTCGCCGCGCTGAACGAGCCGGACGAGGACAACTACCTGCGGGCGCACGTCGCCGCCGACCTCGCCGAGCACGGCGACGAGCGGCGGGCCACCGCCCGCATCTTCGGCTCCAAGCCCGGCGCGTACGGGGCGGGACTCCTGCCGCTGATCGACGCCCGGACCTGGCGCAGCGACGCCGACCTGGCCGAGGTGTACGCGGTCTGGGGCGGCTACGCGTACGGCCGGGGCCTGGACGGGCGGGAGGCGCGCGCCGACATGGAACGCTCGTTCGCGCGGATTTCGGTCGCGGTGAAGAACCAGGACACCCGCGAGCACGACATCGTCGACTCCGACGACTACTTCCAGTACCACGGCGGGATGGTGGCGATGGTCCGCCACCTCACCGGCACGTCCCCCGAGGCGTACGTGGGTGACTCGGCCATGCCGCACGACGTACGGACCCGCACGCTGGGCGAGGAGACCCGGCGGGTGTTCCGGGCCCGGGTGGTCAACCCGAAATGGATCGCCGCGATGCGCCGGCACGGCTACAAGGGCGCGTTCGAGCTGGCGGCCACGGTGGACTACCTGTTCGGCTACGACGCCACCGCCGGTGTGGTGGACGACTGGATGTACGAGCACCTGGCCGCCGCCTACCTGTTCGACGACACCACCCGGGAGTTCCTGGAGCAGTCCAACCCGTGGGCGTTGCGCGGCATCACCGAGCGGCTGTTGGAGGCCGCCGACCGGGGCCTGTGGGCCAAGCCCGAGCCGGCCACCCTGGAGCGCCTGCGCGACACGTACCTGGCCAGCGAGGGCGACTTGGAGGACCGGGCATGACTTACCCGTTCAGTGCGGTGCTCGGCATGGCCGACATGCGGCTGGCGTTGCTGCTCAACGCCGTGTCGCCGGCGATCGGCGGGGTCCTCGTGCGGGGTGAGAAGGGGACCGCGAAGTCCACCGCCGTCCGCGCGCTCGCCGCGCTGCTGCCCCCGGTACGGCGGGTCGCCGGCTGCCGCTTCGGGTGTGATCCGGCCGAACCCGACCCGGGCTGCCCGGACGGGCCGCACCCGGTCGGGGCGGCCGCCGAGACCGGCCCGGCGCGCCTCGTCGAACTGCCCGTCGGCGCGGCCGAGGACCGGGTCGTCGGGTCGCTGGACCTGGAGAAGGCCCTCGGCGAGGGCGTACGCGCCTTCGAACCGGGCCTGCTCGCCGCCGCCCACCGGGGCGTGCTCTACGTGGACGAGGTCAACCTGCTGCACGACCACCTCGTCGACCTGCTGCTGGACGCGGCGGCGATGGGCCGCAGCCACGTCGAGCGCGAGGGCGTCTCGGTCAGCCACGCCGCCCGGTTCCTGCTGGTCGGCACGATGAACCCGGAGGAGGGGGAGCTGCGCCCGCAGCTGCTCGACCGGTTCGGGCTGACCGTGGAGGTGAACGCCAGCCGGGACCCGGAGATCCGGGTCGAGGTCGTGCGCCGTCGGCTCGCCGCCGACGCCGACCCGGCCGGGTTCGCCGCCCGCTGGGCCGACGCCGACGCCGAGATCGCCGCCCAGGTGGCCGCCGCCCGCCGCCGGCTTCCCGGGGTACGCCTGCCGGACGCCGCGCTGCGGCAGATCGCCGAGGTGTGCGCGGCGTTCGATGTGGACGGGATGCGCGCCGACATCGTCACCGCGCGAACCGCTCTCGCCCACGCCGCCTGGCACGGCCGGGACCGGGTCACCAGCGACGACGTCCGGGTGGCGGCCCGGCTCGCCCTGCCGCACCGTCGCCGCCGCGACCCGTTCGACACGCCGGGGCTGGACGAGAAGCGCCTCGACGAGGCGCTGCAACGGGCCCAGGACGCCCATCCCGACGACCCGGACGACGACGGCCGTCCGGACGACGGCGGCTCCGCTGGCCCGCGCCCCGACGGTCCCGATGGTGGCGGCCCGGGCGGCGGTGGGGGCGGTGCGGGCGACTCCGACGACGGGCACCGCGTCGATGGGAACGGACCGCAGGGTCCGGGCCGCGACGGCGCCGACCTCGACGCGAACGGCGTGGACGCTCCGGAGCAACACGGGGCTGGTGGCAGCGGGGATGAGCGCGACACCGAGCCCGAGCCGCATTCCGCCGACGCCCGCATGGGCGAGCCCTCCGACCGTTCGCAGGCCGACGGTCAGGGCACGCGTCGTCGGCGCCCCGGGGGCGTGGGGCCGAGCGACGCCGGAAACGATCGGGACTGGGACGGCGGAGCGGTGGCCGTACCCCGGGGTGGTCTGCGGGCCCGGCTCCTCACCGCGCCCGGCGTCGGTGACGGGGTGCCGGGCCGGCGCTCCCGGGCGCGGACCGGGCGGGGCCGCACCACCGGGGCCCGGGTGCCGGCGGGCCGGGTGGGCGCGCTGCACCTGCCGGCGACGGTTCGCGCCGCCGCGCCGCACCAGGCGGCCCGGGGTCGGCTCACCGGGCCGTTGCGGCTGCGCCCGGAGGACCTGCGGGAGGCGGTCCGGGAGGGGCGCGAGGGCAACCTGGTGCTGTTCGTGGTGGACGCGAGCGGCTCGATGGGCGCCCAGCAGCGGATGGTCACCGTGAAGGACGCGGTGCTCGCCCTGCTCACCGACGCGTACCAGCGGCGGGACAAGGTCGCGGTGATCGCGTTCCGGGGCACCGGCGCGCGGACGCTGCTGCCGGCCACCTCCTCGGTGCTGGCCGCGTCGACCCGCCTGGCCGAACTGCCGACCGGCGGGCGGACGCCACTGGCCGAGGGCCTGCTCGCCGCCGCGGACCTGCTGCGGGTGGAGCGCCTGCGCGATCCGAAGCGTCGCCCCCTGGTCCTCGTCGTCACCGACGGCAGAGCTACCGCCGGCACCCGCCCGCTCGACCGGGCGGCAGGCGCGGCGGCGGTCCTCGCGGCGACGGGTGCCCCCTGCGTGGTCGTCGACTGCGAGAGCGGCCCGATCCGCCTCAACCTGGCCGCCCGCCTGGCAACCCAGCTGAGTGCCCCCGTACACGCCCTGACCACCCTGACCCACCCCCGCGATCTTGCACTTTCGGTGGCGACATGAAGGGACGAAACGCGCAGATGACCGACAGAAACTGCAAGATCGCGGGACGCATGGACACGGGACGGGGGATGGGCTGATGCCGCAGGGACAGCCGAGCCACGTGCCCGCTGACGGGTTGACGACGCGGCAGCGGCGGAATCGACCGCTACTGATCGTCCACACCGGACAGATGAAGGGGAAGTCGACGGCCGCCTTCGGGCTGGCGCTGCGGGCCTGGACGGCCGGCCTGCCGATCGGCGTCTTCCAGTTCGTCAAGAGCGCCAAGTGGCGGGTGGGGGAGGAGAACGCCTTCCGCGCCCTCGGCGAGGTGCACGAGCGTACCGGCCAGGGCGCCCCCGTGGCCTGGCACAAGATGGGTGAGGGCTGGTCCTGGATCCAGCGCGGCGGCGAGGCCGACCACGCCGCCGACGCCCTGGAGGGGTGGCGGCAGATCCAGCGGGACCTGGCCGCCGAGCGGTACGGGCTGTACGTGCTGGACGAGTTCACCTACCCGATGAAGTGGGGCTGGGTGGACGTGGACGAGGTGGTCGCCACCCTGGCCGACCGGCCCGGCTTCCAGCACGTCGTCATCACCGGCCGCGACGCCGACCCGCGCCTGGTCGCCGCCGCCGATCTGGTCGCCGAGCTGACCAAGGTCAAGCACCCGATGGACGCCGGTCAGAAGGGCCAGAAGGGCATCGAGTGGTGACCGCCCCCGCCGAACCGTTGTCGCTGCCCCGGGTGGTGGTCGCCGCGCCGGCCAGCGGCCACGGCAAGACGACGGTCGCCACCGGGCTGCTCGCCGCGCTGCGTCGACGCGGCCTCACGGTCAGCCCGCACAAGGTCGGCCCGGACTACATCGACCCCGGCTACCACGCCCTCGCCGCCGGCCGGCCCGGTCGCAACCTCGACCCGTTCCTGGTCGGGCCCGAGCGGATCACCGGCCTGCTGCGGCACGGCGCGAGCGTCCCCACGCCCGCCGACATCGCCGTCATCGAGGGCGTCATGGGCCTGCACGACGGCGCGGTGGGTCGCCGCGACTTCGCCTCCACGGCGCACGTCGCCCGGCTCGTCGACGCGCCCGTGCTGCTGGTGCTGGACACCACCGCGCAGGGCCGCTCCGCCGCCGCGCTGACCCTCGGCATGGCCGCGTTCGACCCCGCCGTACGGATCGGCGGCGTGATCCTCAACCGGGTCGGCTCGCCCCGGCACGAGAGCCTGCTGCGCGACGCCCTCGCCGAGGTGGGCGTACCGGTGCTCGGGGCCGTCACCCGCGCCGCCGAGGTCGCCGCGCCAGCCCGGCACCTCGGGCTGGTGCCGGTCGCCGAGCGGGCCCCCGAGTCCCTGGCGATCGTCACCGCCCTCGCCGAACTGGTCGAGGCCACCGTCGACCTCGACGCCGTCCTCGACCTGGCCCGGACCGCGCCGCTGCTGACCGTCCCGGCCTGGGACCCGGTCCAGGCCGTCGGTGGGCCGGCCGGCGTCGGGCGGCCACGTGTCGCGCTCGCCGGTGGTCCGGCCTTCACCTTCTCGTACGCCGAGACCGCCGAACTGCTCGTCGCGGCCGGCGCGGACGTCGTCACCGTCGATCCGCTGCGCGACCCGTCGCTGCCCGCCGGCACCCGCGCGGTGGTGATCGGCGGCGGCTTCCCGGAGGCGTACGCCGAGGCGCTGGCCGGCAACGGCACGCTCCGCGCCGAGCTGGCCGACTTCGACGGGCCGATCGTGGCCGAGTGCGCCGGGCTGCTCTACCTCGGGCGGTCCCTGGACGGCGTACCCATGTGCGGCCGGCTGGACCTGACCGCCCGGATGACCGGCCGGCTCACCCTCGGCTACCGCGAGGCGGTGGCCGTCACCGACTCACCGGTGGCCCGGACGGGCGAGCCGGTACGCGGCCACGAGTTCCACCGCACCACCACCGACCCGGGGCACGGCGAGGCGCCGGCGTGGCGCTGGAACGACACCGAGCACGGCTTCGTCGACGGCCGGGTGCACGCCTCCTACCTGCACACCCACTGGGCCGGGCACCCCGCGGCGGCCCGCCGGCTGGTCGAGGCGGCCCGATGACCGCCACGCTGACCGGCGTCGGCGTCGGACCTGGGGACCCGGAACTGCTCACCGTCAAGGCGGTGCGGGTCCTGCGCGAGGCCGACGTGGTCTTCGTACCCGTGATGGCGGACCGGGCCGGGACCAGCGCGACGACCGGTCCGACGCCCCCGGGCGCGGACGCCGGGCGGGCCGAGGCGACCGTCCGGGAGTACGTCGCGGCGGACCGGCTGCGCCGGCTGCCGTTCGCCCTCGACGACCGGGGCGGGGTGACCGCCCGCCGCACGGCGGCCTGGGACGAGGCCGCCCGGACGGTCGTCGAGGCGATCGACGCGGGCGCGGGGTCGCTGGCGTTCGCGACCATCGGCGACCCCAACGTCTACTCCACCTTCGGCTACCTGGCGCAGAGCGTGCGGGCCCTGCGCCCCACCGTGCGGGTGGCGACGGTGCCCGGCGTCACCGCGATGCAGGAGTTGGCCGCGCGCAGCGGCACCCCGCTCGTGGAGGGACGCGAACCGCTCACGCTGCTGCCGGCCACCGCCGACCCCGCGCTGTTCGCCGACGCCCTCGCCGGGCCGGGCACCGTGGTCGTCTACAAGGGCTGGCGACGGCACCCCGAGTTGTTGGCCGAGCTGCGCCGGCAGGGCCGCCTCTCCGACGCCGTGCTCGGGCGTGCACTGGGCCTGCCCGGCGAACGGATCGGCCCGGTCGACGACGCCGTGCCCGATCTGCCCTACCTGTCCACGCTGCTGGTCCCCGCCCGGCGCGCCTACCGAGGAGGAAAACTGTGACCAGCGACGGCAAGGTGTGGTTCGTCGGCGCCGGCCCGGGAGCGGCGGACCTGCTGACCCTGCGGGCCGCCCGCGTGATCGCCACGGCGGACATCGTGATCTGGGCGGCCAGCCTGGTGCACGCCGACGTGCTCGACCACGCCCGCCCCGACGCGGAGGTGATCGACTCGTCGCAACTGCCCATCGAGGGGGTGCTGCCGCTCTACGAGCGCGCCGCCGCGCAGGGGCTGACCGTGGCGCGCATCCACTCCGGCGACCCGGCGTTGTGGGGCGCGGTGCAGGAGCAACTGGACCTGTGCCGGGCGCTCGACCTGGCCGTCGAGATCGTCCCCGGGGTGTCGTCGTTCACCGCCGTGGCCGCGATCGTCGGGCGGGAGTTGACCGTGCCCGAGGTCGCCCAGTCGGTGATCCTCACCCGCCTCGAAGGCGGCAAGACCCCCATGCCGCCCGGCGAGCGGGTCCGCGACTTCGCCCGACACGGCACCACGATGGCGCTGTTCCTCTCCGCCGCCCGCTCCGGGCAGGTGCAGGCCGAGCTGCTGGCCGGCGGCTACCCGGCGGACACCCCGGCCGTCGTGGCGTACCAGGCCACCTGGCC
Organism: Micromonospora sp. DT44; assembly: GCF_049841635.1. Classification (NCBI taxonomy): domain Bacteria; kingdom Bacillati; phylum Actinomycetota; class Actinomycetes; order Micromonosporales; family Micromonosporaceae; genus Micromonospora; species Micromonospora sp. DT44. The sequence continues at coordinate 14,036 of NZ_JBNCKS010000006.1, forward strand.
CGACGAGCTGGTCGTGACCTGCACGGTCGGCGCCCTGGAGGCCACGGTCAAGCGGCACAAGCTGTGGAAACACACCTTGTTCCTGGTCGGACCGGCCCTCGCCGCGACGGGCACCCGCTCACACCTCTACCACCCGGGGCACTTCCACACCTTCCGTCGCGCCGAACCGGCCGCCCGCGCCGAGCTGCGCCGCGCCCGCGCCGGAGAAACAGAAACCCCATGACGTACGCCGAGCCGCCGCTGCGCGAGCCGGACCTGCCGCGTACGGCGAAGGTCCGGCCCACCGCGCTACGTACCGGCTGGACGACCGGGGCGTGCGCGACCGCGGCAGCCAAGGCGGCGGTCACCGCCCTGGTCACCGGCGAGATCCAACCGGAGGTGGAGATCGGCCTGCCCGCCGGGCGACGGGTGCGCTTCCCGGTGGAACGCTGCGAGGTGACCGGCAGCCCACCGGTGCGCGCCGAGGCGGTGGTGGTCAAGGACGCCGGGGACGACCCGGACGTCACCCACGGCGCCGAGCTGACCGCCACCGTGGACTTCACGGACGCCCCGGGGCTGCGGTTGGCCGGTGGCGCCGGCGTCGGCACCGTCACCAAACCCGGCCTCGGGCTCGCCGTCGGTGGCCCGGCCATCAACGACACGCCCCGCCGGATGATCGGCGAGGCGGTGGCCGAGGTCGTCGACCTCACCGAGGTCGGTGTGCGCGTGGTCATCAGCGTGCCCCGGGGCGAGATCATGGCCCGCAAGACCACCAACCGGCGGCTCGGCATCCTCGGCGGCATCTCGATCCTCGGCACCACCGGAATCGTTCGGCCCTTCTCCACCGCCTCCTGGCGGGCCAGCGTCGTGCAGGCCGTGCACGTCATGGCCGCCCAGGGCGAGCGGACCGTGGTGCTGTGCACCGGTGGGCGTACCGAGCGGGCCGCCCGCGCGCTGCTGCCCGACCTGCCCGAGGTGTGCTTCGTCGAGGTGGGCGACTTCACCGGCGCGGCGGTCACCGCCGCCGTCGAGGACGCGATGACCGGCGTGGTCTTCGTCGGCATGGCCGGCAAGCTCGCCAAGCTCGCCGCCGGCATCCTCATGACCCACTACACCCGATCCAAGGTGGACCTGTCCCTGCTCGGCGCGGTGACCGCCGACGCCGGTGGCGATCCGGCGCTCGTCGCCGCCGTGACCGAGGCCAACACCGGGCGGCACGCGTACGAGCTCTGGGAGGCCACCGGCCTGCTCGGCGCGGCCGGAGACCTGCTCTGCCAACGGGTCCAGGCGGTGCTGCGACGCTTCGCCGGGCCGACGGTCACCGTGGACGTGGCGATGGTCGACTTCGCCGGAGCGCGGGCCGTCGCCTCGTCCGGACGGTGGCCGCGATGAGCGCCCCGGACGCCCTGGTGGGCGGGGTGACATCGAGCGAAGCGACGGCGAGGGTGGCAGCCGCCGACGCGCTGGTGACCGTCGTCGGGCTGGACGCCGCCGGGGCGCCGCCGCATCCCGCCCTCGCCCCCGCGCTGGCCAGCGCGGGACTGGTGGTCGGGGCGGCCCGGCACCTGGCCGCGGTGCCCGTACCGGGAAGCGCGCAGACCGTCGTCCTCGGACCGCTCGCCCCGGCCCTGCGCCGGCTGGCCGACGCCGTCGCCGCCCGGGTGCCGGCCGTCGTGCTGGCCAGCGGCGATCCCGGCCTGTTCGGGATCGTCCGACGGCTGCGCGCGGCCGGGCTGCCGCTGCGGGTGGTGCCGGCGGTGTCCAGTGTGGCCGCCGCGTTCGCCCGCGCCGGACTGTCCTGGGACGGTGCGGCCGTGGTCACCGCGCACGGCCGCGACCTCCGACCGGCGCTGAACGCCTGCCGGGCGCTGCCGCTGGTCGCGGTCCTCACCGCGCCGGGGGCCGGGGCCGCCGAACTGGGCGCCGGCCTCGTCGGCTGGTCCCGACGCCTGCTGGTCGCCGAGAACCTCGGCACCGACGCCGAACGGGTGCGGGAGATGACCCCCGCGCGGGCCGCCGCCGGCACCTGGGCCGACCCACATGTCCTGCTCAGCGTCGCCGT
>NZ_JBNCKS010000006.1:16173-76384 GCF_049841635.1 Micromonospora sp. DT44
CGTGCCCGAGCCCGCCGTGCCCGAGCCCGCCGTGCCCGAGCCCGCCGTGCCCGAGCCCGCCGTGCCCGAGCCCGCCGTGCCCGAGCCCGCCGTGTCCGGGTCTGCGCCCGCCTGGGCCGTGCCCGCGCCCGAACCCGTCGCGGTCGGTGGGATGCGCGTCGACAACCAGCCGGCCGCCGCGCCGGTCGGCGGCTGGGCGCTGCCGGAGAGCCGGTACACCCACCGCGACTCGATGATCACCAAGTCGGAGGTGCGTGCCCTGGTCGTCGCGCGGCTGCGCCCCCGGCTGGGCCGCCTCGTCTGGGACGTCGGCGCGGGCAGCGGCTCCGTCGGCATCGAGTGCGCGCTGCTCGGCGCGGCCGTGCTCGCCGTCGAGCAGGACCCGACGTCCGCCGCGACGATCCGGGACAACGCCGCCACGCACGCCGTCGACGTCCGGATCGTCGTCGGGCGTGCCCCGGCGGCGCTGGACGGTCTGCCCGAACCGGACGCGGTCTTCGTGGGTGGCGGCGGCGTCGACGTCCTCACCGCCGTGGTGGCCCGCCGCCCCGAGCGGATCGTGCTCACCCTGGCCGCGCTGGACCGCGTCGCGCCGGCGGTGGCGCTGCTGCGCGCCGCCGGCTACACGGTCGAGGGCAGCCAGCTCGCCGCCGCCCGCCTCGCCGACCTGCCCGGCGGGTCGATCCGTCTCGCGGCCACCAATCCGGTGGTCGTCCTCACCGGGGAGCGCCCGTGAACGACAACACTCCGGCGCGGATCGGCCTGGTGGCGGCCACCGCCGCCGGTCGGCGGCACGCTGACACCCTCGCCGCCGCCTGGCCGCACGCCCGGCTGGTCGAGGGCGACGGCGTCGCCGACGCGCTACGCGCCGCCTGGGCGGAATGCGACGCGGTGGTCGCGTTCCTGGCCACCGGCGCGGTGGTACGCGTCCTCGCGCCGCTGCTCGGCGACAAGCGCACCGACCCGGCCGTGGTGGTCGTCGACGAGGCGGCCCGGCACGCGGTGGCACTGCTGGGCGGTCACGCCGGCGGCGGCAACGATCTCGCCGAGCGGGTCGGCGCGCTGCTGGACGCCCGACCGGTGGTCACCACCGCCACCGACGCGGTCGGGTTGCCCGGGCTGGACACCCTCGGCTGGCCCGTGCGGGGCGCGGTCGCCGCAGTGTCCCGGGCGATCCTGGACGGTGAGCCGGTCGAGCTGGTCGCCGACGCCGCCTGGCCGCTACCCGCCCTGCCACCGAACGTGCGTCCCACCGGCGGGGCTACGGCCGACGGCGGGTACCGGTTGCTGGTCACCGATCGGGTGGTGCCGATCGACGCGCGGACCGCCGTGCTGCGACCGCCGTCGCTGGTCGCCGGTGTCGGGGCGAGTCGGGGCGTACCGGCCGCCGAGGTTGCCGAGCTGCTGCACCGGGTGCTGGCCGAGGCCGGCCTCGACCCGGCGAGCCTGAGCTGCCTGGCCAGCGCCGACATCAAGGCCGACGAGGCGGGCATCCGCAGCACCGCCGACGCGCTCGGCGTACCCCTGGTGACCTGGCCCGCGACGCGCCTCGCCGCGGTCGACGTGCCGCACCCCAGCGAGGTGGTCCGGGCAGCGGTCGGCACGCCGAGCGTCGCGGAGGCCGCGGCCCTGCTCGGCGCGGACGGCCGGGCCGGCGACGGGACGCTGCTGGTGGGCAAGACCGCGACGGCGATGGCGACCGTGGCGGTGGCGCGGCACGCGCCGCGCGGCCGGCTCGCCGTCGTCGGCCTCGGGCCGGGCGCCCCCAACCTGCGTACTCCCCGGGCGGTGGCGGAGCTGCGCCGCGCGGCCGTGGTGGTGGGCCTGGACCAGTACGTCGACCAGGTCCGCGACGTGCTGCGGCCGGGCACGCGGGTGCTCGCCAGCTCACTCGGCGCGGAGGAGGCGCGGGCCCGGGCCGCTGTGGCCGAGGCCGCCGCCGGCCGGGCGGTCGCGCTCATCGGGTCCGGCGACGCCGGGGTGTACGCGATGGCGAGTCCCGCCCTCGAGTACGCCGACGAGCGGATCGACGTGGTGGGCGTGCCCGGGGTGACCGCCGCGCTCGCCGCCGGGGCGCTGCTCGGCGCGCCGCTCGGGCACGACCACGCCTACGTCAGTCTGTCCGATCTGCACACTCCGTGGGAGGTCATCGAGCGACGGGTGACCGCCGCCGCCGAGGGTGACTTCGTGACGGTGTTCTACAACCCGCGCAGCCGCGCCCGCGACTGGCAGCTCGGCAAGGCGCTCGGCATCCTCGCCGGGCACCGGCCACCGGACACGCCGGTCGGGGTGGTGCGCAACGCCAGCCGCCCCGGCGAGCGCGTGCACCTGACGACGGTGGCGACGTTCGATCCGGCCGTCGTCGACATGTACAGCGTGGTCGTGGTGGGCAACAGCGACACCCGGCTGGTCGCCGGGCGGATGGTCACACCTCGGGGGTACCGGTGGCGCTCGTGACGATCGACGCCTGCCAGGGCTGCGGCGCGTGCCTGCGCACCTGCCCCACGCACGCGATCAGGCCGGTCGCCGGCGGCCTCACGGTACTGGCCGACCGCTGCACCGGCTGCCTGGAGTGCCTGGAGATCTGCCCGGTCGACGCGATCCGCGTGGCCGAGCCCTGGGAAGGAGCCCGATGAGCCGGATGGTGCATCCCATCGAGGTCGAGTCGTACCGCATCCTGCGCGAGCGCGTCGACCTGTCGCACCTGCCGCCGTTGAGTCGGGCGGTCACCGAGCGGGTGGTGCACGCCAGCGCCGACCTCGCGTACGTCGACGACCTGGTCTGCGACGAGGCGGCCCTGGAGGCGGGACTGGCCGCGCTGCGCGCGGGCGTACCCGTGGTGACGGACGTCGCGATGGTCGCCGCCGGCATCACCCGGGCCGGCCTGGAACTGGTCTGTCCGGTCGCCGAGCCGGCCGCCGCCGAGCTGGGCCGCGCGGCCGGCATCACCCGCTCGGCGGCGGCGGTGCGGATCGCCCTGGACCGGGTCGGCTCCGGCGCGGTCTGGGTGGTCGGCTGCGCGCCGACCGCGCTCGTTGAACTACTCACCCTGGACGCCGCCCCGGCGCTGGTCGTCGGCCTGCCGGTCGGCTTCGTGGGCGCGGCCGAGTCGAAGGCGGCGCTGCGGGCCAGCGGCCTGCCCGGGGTGTCCAACGTGGGCGAGAAGGGTGGTTCGGCGGTCGCCGCCGCCGCCCTCAACGCCCTGCTCTACAGCGAGGAGAAATCATGACCGGGTTGGTCATCGTCGGGCACGGCACGCGCAGCGCGGCCGGGGTCGACCAGTTCGCGGCGCTCGTCGAGCGGGTCCGCCGCCGTGCGGACATCGGCGACGTCGAGGGTGGCTTCATCGAGCTGTCCCGTCCGCCGCTGACCGACGCGGTCGGCGCGCTCGTCGCGCGCGGCCACCGGAACCTGGTCGCGCTGCCGCTGGTGCTCACCGGCGCCGGGCACGGCAAGGGCGACATCCCGGCCGCGATGGCCCGCGAGCAGCAGCGGCACCCCGGGTTGACGTACCGCTACGGGCGTCCGCTCGGCCCCCACCCGTTGCTGCACACGGCCATCGAGGAGCGCATCGACGCCGCGTTGGCGGACGCCGATCGGACCGGCACGTGGGTCGCGTTGATCGGCCGGGGCTCCACCGACCCGGACGCCAACGCCGAGGTCGCCAAGGTCGCCCGGCTGCTCTGGGAGGGGCGCGGGTACGCCGGCGTCGAGCCCGGGTTCATCTCCCTCGCCGAACCGTCCGTGCCGGCGGTGCTGGAACGGCTGCGCCGGCTCGGCGCGCGGCGGATCGTCGTCGCGCCGTACTTCCTGTTCGCCGGGGTGCTGCCCGACCGGATCGTGGCCCAGTCGGCGGAGTTCACCGCCGCCCATCCCGACCTGGACGTCCGCGTCGCCGAGGTGATCGGCGACTGCGACGCCCTCGCCGACCTGGTGCGCGAACGTTACGACGAAGCGCTGGGCGGGGACATCCGGATGAACTGCGACACCTGCGCGTATCGGGTGCTGATGCCCGGCTTCGCCGACAAGGTGGGCCGCCCGCAGCAACCGCACGACCACCCCGACGACCCGGTGGGCCACCACCATCACCATGGGCATGGGGCGATCGCGGTGGCCACCGGGCCCTGACGCTTACTCGCTGCGGGCCGTCTCCGGGCCGGTGACGCGTTCCAACAGCGGCATGGTCGAGGCGATGACACCCAGGCAGGCGGTCAGGCCGAGGACGACGATCACCGCGAAGCGCGGCGGCGGCGCGACGAGCGTGTAGCCCATCTGTGCCCGCAGGAAGAGGTGCGCGGCGAGCAGGCCCATTCCGATGGCGACGGCGGCGACCGCGAGCATCGGCACCGCGCTCTCCAGGGCGACGACCCGGCGCAGTACCCGTACCGGAGCGCCGCTGAGGCGCAGCAGGCTGAACGGGCGACGACGTTCGGTAAGGCCGCCGATCACGCTTACCGCGAGGCTGCACCCGCCGAGTGCCAGGCTGGCGATGATGATGACGTTCGCCAGCTGTTCCCAGCCGCGCAGCGTGTCGGCGAAGTCCGACTCGAAGTCGCCGGGCACGTTCGGCCCCACCCAGAAGGTCGGGTAGGCGATCTCGAGCAGCGTGCGGGTGCGTTCGATGGCGGCGGTTGAGCCGTCCGTGCCGACCACGACCGCCACCACCGGCAGTCGCCGCAGCTCGTCGAGGGTGAGCGGCGCCGCCCTCCAGACCGTCGCGGGCGATGCCGACTCCTCCCAGCGGCTCAGGCCCAACGGCACCTCGATGACGCTCGCGCCCTCGGCGCACCGGCCGTACGCGTTCGGGAGGTCGGCGCAGGCGATCACCCCGCCCTCGCTGCCGGTGTTGATGTCCGGGGCTTCCCGGATCGCGGTCGCGGACGACACGCCGCTGATCGCCCGCAGCTCGGCGAGGAGCGTGTCCGGCGCCGCCGTCGTCTTCTCGTCGAAGACGGTGGTGACCGTGCCCGCGTCGATCGAGCCGCGCGGGGCCGGGCCACGTTCGTCGACGATCGTGGTGATCACACCGACGGCGACGCTGGTGACGAAGAGCGCGAGCATGATGCCGCTGATCGCCCGGAAGCCCGCCTTCGGGTTGTCGGCGAGGCGACGGGCGGCGATGAGCGTGGCCGGGCGGTTGGCGTACCGGGCCATCACCCGGGCGCCGACCATCGTCAACCAGGGGCCGGCGAACACCAGGCCGGCCATGATGAGCAGCAGGCCGGGCAGGAACACCGCCGCCTGGCCGTCGGACGTCGCGGGCCGGAAGCTGATGGCGAAGACCAGCACGGCGACGCCGAGCGCCATGGGGATCAGCCGGTACGCGCGCGGTGGCCGGGGGGTGACCCGTCGGGTGACGCCCAGCGGCGAGATCCGTACCCGGCGCAGCGAGATCTGGGCCGCCAGCGCCGCGCCGGCCGGGACGCCGAGCGCCACCAGCGAAATGTCCCCCCCCGTGAGGGACATGTCGCCGGGGAAGAACGGCATGCCCGTGAACGGGATGCCCGCGAGCGGATCGCGGAAGGCGTAGAACAGGCCGAAGCCCACGGCGGTGCCGACGACGGCGGCGAGGCCCGCCTCCACCGCGGCGACCAGCGAGATCTGCCGGGGTGTCGCGCCGACCAGGCGCATCGCGGCGAAGCGCTGCTCCCGGCGGGCGGCGCTGAGCCGGGTGGCGGTGCCGATGAAGATCAGCACCGGGAACAGCAACCCGCCGGCGACCACACCCAGGATGAGATCCACCGTGGTCTCGGGGAGCGCGGGCGTGTCGCCGAGGTCGTCGACCTGCCGTGCGTTGGGCAGCTTGCCGACACTGTCCGGTGTGCCGCCCACGATGGCGAGCAGGGTGTCCGGTGAGGTCAGCCCGGACGGTCCGACGGTGCCGAGGTCACGCCCCGGGTACCGGTTCGCGAGTTGATCGGCCGGCTGTGCCGCGAACAGGTCCCGTAGCGCCGGCGAGACGTAGTACTCACCGGGGCCGGGAGTGGTCGGGACGCCCGCCGGGACGGGCGCGGTCGATCCGGTGGCGGCGACGTCGATCCGGATGATCTGCTCGCCGTGGAAGTAGTCGTCCCGGGTCGACCACCACAGCTTGTCGGCAGCACCGGTCGTCAAGGCGTGGGGATAGATCGACGCGTATCGGGTGAGCTGGGCGTCGACGGCGTTGACTCCGGCGAGGGTGGTCAGCAGCAGCCCACTGCCGATCGCGACGGCGGCGGCGATGACGAGCAGGCGGGTGAGTGCCTCCCGGCCACCGGCCACGGCGAGGCGGAGACCGAAGCGGATCATGAGGCGATCCGTTCCGGCGCGTTCACGCGCCCGTCGCGGACCATGACCTCGCGGTCGGCGTACGCGGCGATCCGCGCTTCGTGGGTCACCAGGATGACTGTGGTGCCCTGCTCGCGGGCGGCGCTGACCAGCAGGTCCATCACCTGTTCGCCGGTGAGCGAGTCGAGCGCGCCGGTCGGCTCGTCGGCGAAGAGCACCTGCGGCTCGGCGACCAGGCCGCGGGCCAGGGCGACGCGTTGCGCCTGCCCGCCGGAGAGCTCGCCGGAGCGGCGCTGCTCCAGGCCGTCCAGGCCGAGGCGCGCGAACCAGGCGCTCGCCTTCGGCAGCGCCTGCTTGCGGTGTACGCCGCTGAGCAGCAACGGCAGCGCGACGTTCTCCACGGCGGTCAGCTCGGGGACGAGTTGACCGAACTGGAACACGAAGCCGAACCGGTCCCGGCGCAGAGCGCTGCGCCGGCTCTCGTCCATGGCGTCGACGCGTGCCCCGTCGAAGAGGATCTCGCCGGAGTCGGGCACCAGGATGCCGGCCAGGCAGTGCAGCAGGGTGGACTTGCCCGAGCCGCTGGGCCCCATGATCGCGACGATCTCGCCGGTGTCGACGCTGATGGTCGCACCCCGCAGGGCGGGCGTCTGTCCGAAGGCGAACGTCACGTTGCGGGCTTCGATGACGACGCTCATGGCCGCACCTCCTTGCGCAGGGCGTCCAGTCGGGCGCCGGTCATCTCGATCCACCTGAGGTCCGCCTCCAGGTGGTAGAGGCCGTGGTCGGCCAGGAGCGCGTCGACCAGGTTGCCGGCGCGCTTGATCTCGGTCAGCTCGCGCATCCGGTGCAGGTGTGCCCTGCGCTGGGTGTCGAGGTAGTCGGCGGCCGGCCGGTCCAGCATCAGCGCGAGGACGACCTTGGCGAAGAGCACCGTCTGTAGGTGCGGCTCCGGGTCGACGGGCTGGGTCAACCACTGCTCGACCTCGGTCGCGCCGACGTCGGTGATGATGTAGCGCTTGCGGTCGGGCCCCGCGCCGGGTGCGACGTCGCTGATCACCACCTTGCCGTCGCGGGCCAGGCGGCTGAGGGTCGAGTAGACCTGTCCGAACGGCAGTGGCTTGCCCCGGCCGAAGAAGGCGTCGTAGTCGCGCTTCAGGTCGTAGCCGTGGCTGGGTTCTCGTTCGAGGAGACCGAGCAGGGTCAGTGGCACGCTCATGCCGAGGAGACTACACCGAGGGTATACCTCGCGTATATACCCTCAGGGTGTTCGGCATCGCCCCTGGCCGGGGGCGTGCTGGTGGGACGGGTCAGCCCGTGAGGGCGTGGGTCAGGGCGTAGCCGGCACTGGCCGCGGCGAGCCCGGCGGCGACGCTGCCCGCCGCGTTGGCCAGCGCGAGCAGTCGGCGGCCACCCCTGGCCAGCCGCAGCGTCTCGTAGCTGAACGTCGAGTAGGTGGTCAGCGCCCCACAGAATCCGGTGCCGACGAGTGCGCTGACCGCCGGACCCACCGGGACGCCGACGAGAGCGCCGAGCAGCAGCGAGCCGACCACGTTGACGGTCAACGTGCCCCAGGGGAACGCCGAGGTGTGCCGGGACTGCACGGCCCGGTCGGTGAGGTAGCGCAGGGGAGCGCCGACGGCCGCGCCCAGGGCGATGAGCAGGACGGTCATCGGGCCGCCGCGCCGCTCAGCAGTCGGGCGGTGACGGCGTCGCCCAGCGCGACCGCGACGAGCGCCCCGAGCAGCGTCGCGGCCAGGGAGGCCAGTGCGATGCCCGCAGCGCCCGCGACCAGCGCCTGCTGGATGTCGACCGCGTAGGTGGAGAAGGTGGTGAACCCGCCGAGCACCCCGACCCCGAGGAACGGGCGCGCCAGGGGGTGTCCGCCGCCGAGGTGCCCGAGCACCGCCATCAGCACGCCGATCAGCAGACAGCCGGACGTGTTGACGGCGAACGTCGCCCACGGGAAGCTGGTCGACGCGTGCGGGGCGAGGTGTTGCAGGCCGGCCCGGCCCATCGCGCCGAGCACGCCGCCCGCCGCGATGGCGGCGAGGATCGTCGCGGGGTGTGCGGTCAGCTCACCCCGGTCGGCGGGCACCCGGAGGTCGACGTCGGGGTCGGTGCGCGGGTCTAGCGGCTCTGCCACGGGTTCTCAGCGTACTGCCGCCGCCGGCGGTGTCCGCGTACGGCTCACGGACGCCGGCGGCCGCGCGTGTCGGCCTCAGCGGACGGCCGCGACGGCGGCGTCCGCGCCGCCTCGCCAGAGGGTGCCGACCTGGTCGAAGCCGGCCGCCGTGAGGGCGGTCAGGTGCCAGGAGGCCGGCGGGGTCCACTCGGGGCTGTGCCCACTCGGATAGATCGTCTGCCGCTGGGCGACGAGCGGAGCGAGCGCGGGGTCGGCGCCGGCGCGGGCCCACCAGTCCGACCAGGACAGCGTCGAGCCGGCGGCGTAGCGGGCTTCGCGCCGGTCACGTGCCCGGTCCAGGAGTCGCTTGGTCAGCTCCGGCAGCGCGTCGTCGGGCATGCGGTCGGCGTTGACGAGGACGCCGCCCGGGCGCAGCACGTCGCGCAGTTCGGCGTAGAGCTGCCCGAGCCGGTCGGCCGGCAGCCAGTGCAGGGCGGTGGCGGTGAGGACGGCGTCGTAGTCGCGATGGGGGAGCGCGGCGTGCCAGTCGGGGGCGCCGAGGTCGGCGGTGACGATCGTGGCGCGAGCGCCGAGCGAGGCGTGGGCGATGGCGAGCAGCGCCGGATCGAGGTCCACCAGGGTCACCTCGGCGTCGGGGAAGCGGGCCAGCGTGCGCAGCGAGATGGTCCCGGTGCCACCCGCCAGGTCGAGCACGCGCGGCGCTCGACCGTCGACGACCGCGTCGACGGTGTCGAGCATGGCGGTGAACCGGTGTTCCCGGTCCGGCAGGTACGCCTCCTGCTGGCGGTCCCAGCTCTCCTGCCATGCCCACGGATCGGTGATGTAAGGACTCATGCGAGGAAGGCTAGTTACCGCACCGGAGCGTTGTCCAGACCTTGTTGCACATCTTTTGCAATTGCGAGAAGATGGCAGGGCGATGATCGAGGTGACGCCGGGTCAGGCAACCGCCCGACCCGGCGTCGTCGTCCCGGCGGTCAGGCCGCCGCGCTCGTCAGCTCATCGTCGGCAGTTCGCGCCGGCTCGTTCCGCCGGGCCAGCCGCAGCGCCCCGACGAGGACCAGCAGGCCGGCCAGGGTGAGCGCCGCGCCGGCCCAGATCGGCGAGGTGTAGCCGAACCCGGCGGCGATCGTCACCCCGCCGATCCAGGCGCCCAGCGCGTTGCCGAGATTGAACGCGGCGATGTTCGCGCCGGACGCCAGGGTCGGTGCCTGGCGGGCGTAGTGCATGATCCGCATCTGCAACGGCGGAACGGTGGCGAAGCCGAACCCACCCATCAGCACCAGCGCGACGATGGTCAGGGTCGGGCTCGTCGCGGTCAGCGCGAAGCCGACGAGGACCACGGTGAGCGCCGCCAGGACGGTGACCAGCGTGCGCGACAGCGACCGGTCGGCCGCCCGGCCACCGAGCAGGTTGCCGGCGAAGAGGCCCACCCCGAAGAGGACGAGCAGCCACGGCACCGTGCCGCTGGCGAAGCCGCTGACCTCGGTGAGGGTGTAGGCGATGTAGGTGAACGCGCCGAACATTCCGCCGAAGCCGAGGACGGTGATCACCAGCGACAGCCAGACCTGGGTGTGGGTGAAGGCTCCCAGCTCGCCGCGCAGCCCGCCGGCGGGGCGGTCGGCGTCGGCGGTGTCGCGGGCCGGGATGAGCACGGCCAACCCGATCAGGGCGACCACGCCGATGGCGGTGATCGCCCAGAACGTGGAGCGCCAGCCGAAGTGCTGCCCGAGGAAGGTGCCGAACGGTACGCCGAGCACGTTCGCGATGGTCAGTCCGGCGAACATCATGGCGATGGCGCCCGCGCGACGGGCCGGCGCGACCAGGCCGGCGGCCACCACGGCGCCGATGCCGAAGAACGCGCCGTGGCAGAGCGCGGCGACGACGCGACCGGCCATCATCACCGGATAGTTCCCGGCCACGGCGGAGAGGAGATTGCCGACGATGAAGAGCACCATCAGGCCGAGCAGTACGGGCTTGCGGGGCAGTCGGGTGACCGCCGCGGTGAGAGCGACTCCGCCGACGGCCACGCTGAGCGCGTAGCCGGAGATCAGCCAGCCGGCGACCGGCTCGGTGACCGCGAAGTCGGCGGCCACCTCGGGCAGCAACCCCATGATCACGAACTCGGTGAGACCGATACCGAAGGCGCCGATGGCCAGCGCGATCAGGCCGGGCGGCAGGGACTGTTGGCGTGCGGACATGGTCTTCCCATCGGGGAGGGGTCGGATGTGCAGCGTGTGCAACTACACGCGTTAACAACGAGATGCTTGCACACGCCTTATTCAAGCGCAAGCGTGGTAGCCTGAGCTGCGGTCAGATCACCCCGAGGAGGCCGACATGGGCATCGCCGACGACGCGGTCGAGATTCGCGCCCAGGGCTGGCGCACCCTCGCCGCCCTGCACGGGCTCATCGAGGCGTCCCTGGAACGGGCGTTGCAGGCCGGCCACGAGCTGTCCGTCGTCGAGTACACGGTGCTCGACGCGCTCTCGCGTCAGGACGGCTGGCACATGCGGATGAGCCAACTCGCCCGCGCCGCCGCGCTCTCCGGAAGCGCCACCACCCGCCTGGTCACCCGGCTGGAGCAGCGCGGACTGCTGACCCGCATCCTCTGCGCCGACGACCGGCGCGGCATCTACACCGAGCTGACCCCGGCCGGGTCCGAGCTGCTCGCTCGCGCCCGGCCCACCCACGACCGGGTACTCACCGACGCGCTCGCCGAGGCGCACGCCACCCCCGAGCTGGCCCCACTGGTCGACGCCCTGCACCGGCTGCCGGCCGTCCGCTGACCGCGCGGTCAGCCCGACGACGGGCGTACGGTACCCGGGATCGCCGTACAAGGAGGCACGCGACGCCCCGGTCAGCGGGACATCGGGACCGCTCCTGTCGACATAGGATCGACGCCATGCGTGTGCTGGTGGTCTCCGCTCCGCTGGTCGGGCACGCCTTCCCGTTGGTGCCGCTGGCGGTCGCGCTGCGCGACGCCGGCCACGACGTGCTGCTGGCCACCGGCGGCGGCGCCCTGGCCGCCGCCGACGCCGGTCTGGCCGTCCACGACATCGCGCCGGGCTTCGACTTTGGCCGGATCGCCCGGCGGGTCTTTCTCCGCCATCCGCTGATCGCCCGTGCCGAGATGGCGGGCACCGCCGACACCCGGGGCGCGGGGCTGCTCTTCGGTGCGCTCAACGACCAGCTCACCGATCCGGTCGTCACGCTGGCGACGCGGTGGCGACCGGACCTGGTGCTCCACGAGCCGTTCGCGGTCGCCGGGGCGGTGGCCGCCGCACGGCTGGGCGTGCCCGCCGTACGCCAGGAGAACAGCCTCTTCGACGGCCGGGAGCTGGTCGCCGCCACCGTCGCCCGGCTCGGCGCCGCGCTGCGCCGGCACGGCCTGTCCGAGCTGCCCGCCCCGGCCGCCGCCCTCGCCGTGGCGCCACCCAGCGTCGCGACCCAGGACGGCTGGCCGATGCGCCACACCTCCTACGTGGGCGGCGGTGAGCTGCCGGACTGGCTGCGCGAGCCCGCCGGGCGGCCCCGGATCCTGGTCACCCGCAGCACCCTGACCGGCCCCGGCGACCGGGGCCCGATGCCCGCCGTGGTCGCGGCCGCGCCCGACGTGGACGCCGAGATCGTGCTGGTCCGACCCGACCGGCGTACGGCGGCCCGTCCGTTGCCCGACAACGTCCGGGTCGTCGACTGGATCCCGCTCGACGAGGCGTTGCCGGCGAGCGCGGCGCTGGTCCATCACGGCGGCGCGGGCAGCGCGCTCGGCGCCCTCGCCGCCGGCCTGCCGCAACTGGCCACCGTCGGCCCGGGGGACCGGCGGCACAACGCGGAGCTGGTGGCTCGCCGGGGCGCGGGTCTCGCGTCCCGCCCGGCCGACATCACCGCGCGCACGCTGACCCGGCTCCTCACCGACGAGACCCTGCGGACCGCCGCCGTGCAGGTCAGCCAGGAGATCGCCGCGATGCCACCGCCGTCGGCCCTGATCGCCCGGCTGGCGGCGCTGGTCTGAGCCATCCCCCGCGTGTCCCTGCCGGTCGGCGGCCCGGCGGCGGCAGGATGACCGGATGCGCCACGTCGTGCTGTTCCACTCCGTGTACGGGTTGCGGCCCGCCGTCCGCGCCGCCGCCGACCGGTTGCGCGCTGCCGGGCACCAGGTCACGACCCCCGACCTGTACGGCGTTCCCGCCGCCGACACCGTCGAGGACGGCTTCGCGCTGCTCGACAAGATCGGTCACGAGCTGGTGCTCGACCGGGCCCGCGCGGCGCTGCGCGACCTGCCGCCGCAGACGGTCCTCGCCGGCTTCTCGATGGGCGCGGGGGTGGCCGGGGCGCTCCTCGCCGAACGCCCCGACGCCGCCGGTCTGCTCCTGCTGCACGGCACCGGCGGTGCACCGGACGTGGTGCGGCCCGGGTTGCCGGTGCAGTTGCACGTCGCCGACCCGGACCCGTACGACGCGCCGGACGAAATCGACGAGTGGCAACGGGCGATGACCGCCGCCGGCGCCGATCTGACGGTGTTCCGCTACCCCGGCGTGGGCCACCTGTTCACCGACCCGGCCCTGACCGAGTACGCCCCGGACGCCGCCACGGCGGTCTGGCCCCGGGCGCTGGCCTTCCTCGCCGACACCTGACCGCGCGTCCCCGCGCGGTCAGGTGTCGACCGCGCCACCCCCTCGTCGGCGCGGTCGATCCCACGGTTCAGCTCGCGTTCGCGCCGATGCGTGGGGGCGTGGCCGTGCCGTGGACGCGCTTGGCGTACGTGCGGTAGAGCCGCGGTCCGACGATCGGCATGAGCAGCCGCGCCGGCAGCGGGGCGTGCGCGAGCACCGCCTTGATCACCGCGGCGTCGCCCTCGTACATCGCCATCCCGAAGATCAGCGGCAGGTCCTTCTTCGGGGTGTCGTTGAGCCCGTGCTCACCGAGCTTCGCCCATTCGGCCGCGGTGACGTACCGCTGTGCCATCGGCAGGATCTCGGCCTCTTCGAGGGCCATGTGCTCGGCCGCGACGGTCCGGAGCTGCTCCACGGCGTCGGCCACCGCCGCGCCGTCGTGTCCGGTCCGACGCCAGGCGGGGAGCAGCGCGACGACCGCCTCGTAGGCCTGCTCGATGGCGTGGTGCTGGGCCTGCATCGCGGGAACGACGGTGGCCGCCTCCGCGCCACCTCGCTCGGCGAGCAGCGGCCACAGGAAGAGGTCCTCACCCTCGTGGTGCAGGTGCAACTGCTGGCACAGGAGCGCGGCGTGGGCGCCGACGACCTCCGCGCGCTTCGCGTCGTCGGGCCGTACGTCGCGGACGAGCTGCGGGAGCAGGCCGAGCTCGCGACGGAACATGATGTGCACCATGTACATGTCGCGGACGTCGGCCATCGCTTCCTGGTGGGTCTGGTTCACGATTCCCTTTCCAAGGATTCAACGGGTCGAACACGACGATCATTCGCGCCGCCACTTGGAACCCACTTGGAACCGGGCAGGAGTCAGTCGGCCAGCGCCGCCGTCGCCTGGGCCAGCCAGTGCGGCGACTCCCACCGCCGCGCCAGGGCCGCCGCCAGCCGGAAGTGTTCCGCGGCCTCCTCGGTACGACCCGTCAGACGGAACAGCTCCCCGAGGGTCAGCGCGACCGGCCGTACCACGGCCGCCGTGGTGGGGAGCCCGGCCAGTTGATCACGGAACGGGAGCAGCGCGTCGATCACCGGCTGCGCCAGGTCCCGCCGGCCCAGGGCCACGATGACCATCGCCCGTACGCTCAGCAGGGACGACTGGAAGTAGTCGGGGCGGTAGGTGTGCCGGCCGATCGGCATGGCCCGTGCCTCGTCCACCCGGCCGCTCTCGATCAGCGCCAACGCCAGCAGGTCGTCCACGATCGGCCCCAACGACGGTCGCATCCTGCGCGTCGCCTCCACGTGCCCGCCGAAACGCCCCTGGCTCATCAGCAGGGTCGCCACGGCGAGGTAGTGGAAGGCCTCGGCGTGCAGCGATCCCTGCCGCCGCATCTGCTCGGCGACCTCGTCGTAGTGCCTCCGCGCGGTCCCGAAGTCACCGGCGACGTGCGCGAGCACGGCCAAGGAGCACAGGTGCAGCACCTGGGCCTCCTTGAGCTGGTACGTCTCGGCCAGCTGCCCCTGCCGCGTGACGCTGGCCCGGAGCTGCTCCGGGTCGTTGAGCGCGGCGGCGCAGTGACCGACCACCTGCTCGGCCACCCAGCGCCAGGTCACCAGGCCGTGCTCGTCGGCGAGGTCCCGCAGCTCCCCGGCCAACTCCAGGCGCTGCGGGGCCTCCAACTCGTAGTTCATGGTGCGGGCGCGGGCGGCCAGCGCGAGGGCGCGCAGCTCGGGATCGTCCAGCCGCCGGGAGACCGCCACGGCCTCCCGGCCGGCCGCCACGCCGCGCGGGTCCGCTTCACCGTCCAGCTCGGTGGCGAGCGCGTCGAGCAGCCGGCACCGGGTGACCGGGTCCAGGTGGTCGGCGCGCAACAGCCGCGTGAGCAGCTCGACGGCCGTGTGGTCCACAGCGCCGTACTCGTGTCGCAGCCAGGGGCTCGGCACGGTCCACGCGGTGAAGGCCGCGATGAGCAGTTCGTCGCGGCCGGCCGCGATGGCGATGTCGACGGCCCGCGTCCGCGTCTGCTGGGCGGCGGCCACCGCACCGGCCCGGGCCTGGGCGCGCAGCAGCCGGCCCAGCAGGTCGACCCGGAGCGCGTCCCGGTCCCCGGGCACCGACGCGGCCGCGTCGACGGCGTTGCCGAGCAGTTCGATGGCGGCGTCGTACGCGTACCGACGTTCGGCCAGCTCGGCGGCGCGGACGGCGTACTCGACGGCGAGCGGCGCGGTGTCGGTCGACGCGGCGCGCGAGTAGTGGTACGCCAGGGCCGGATAGTCGTCCGGGTCGAGCCGGCGGGTGACGGCGGCGATCCGGGCGTGCAGGCGGGTACGGCGTAGCTGCGGCAGGTCGCGGTAGATGGTGTCGCAGACCAGACCGTGGACGAAGCGGACCCGTCCCGGCGCCGGCTCGGTGAGCAGACCGGCGCTCAACCCGGCCTCCAGCCCGCCCAGGACGGTGCCCTCGTCGGCGCCGGAGGCGTCGACGAGTGTCCGTACGTCCGCCTCCCGGCCCACGGTCGCGGTGAGGCGCAGCACCGACACCGCCGCCGACGGCAGGTGGGCGAGTCGCCGGCGCAGCACGTCGCGTACGCCCTCGGGCACGTCGGAGGTGGCGACGAGGGTGCCCTCGGCGGCGAGCAACCGGGCCGACTCGCGGACGTAGAAGGGGTTTCCGCCGGTGCGTTCGGCCAGCGCGGCGACGGTGTCCGGATCGACGGTGGTCCTGGCCAGCGCGCCGAGCAGCCGTTCGACCTCGGGCGTCGTCAGACCGCCCAGCGCGATCCGCTGCGGCGACCGGCGGGCCAGGACGGCCATGGTGTCGGCGAGCCGTTCGGCGTTGTCGGCGGGCCGTAACGCCGCGACGAACAGCACCGCGCCCGCCGTCGTCTCGGCCACGCTGGTCAACAACAGCAGCGTCTCGGCGTCCGCGGCGTGCAGGTCGTCGAGCACGACGGCGACCGGTCGGCCGGCGGCCGCGGCGTCCAACCAGGCGGCCACGGCGCGGTGCAGCCGGAACCGGCCGGCGGTGACGTCCCCACCGACCTCCCCGTCGCCCTCGTCGAGCAGCGGTGCGAGCGCCGGGGCGAGAGCACCGGGCGGCGCCTGGAGCGTGAGGTGCCGTAGCGCCTCGACCCACGCCCAGGCCGGCGGGGCGCCCTCGACCTCCGGGCAGCGACCGAGGGCGACCAGCCAGCCGGTGGCGCTCAGGTCCTCGACGAACCGGCTGAGCAGACGCGTCTTGCCGGCGCCCGCCTCCCCGCTGACCAGCGCGACGCGCGGGCCACGTACCCGCGCCTCGGCGGCTGCCTGTCCGAGAGCCGCCAGCTCGGCCTCCCGGCCGACGAACATCTCCTCCGGCCGCTCGGCCCCGACGGCCGTCGTCGCGGCGGCCGGCGGGAGCAGGTCCAGGCGTTGGCCCAGGATCGCGGCCTCGACCTCGACCAGCGCCGGACCGGGGTCCAGGCCGAGCTGGTCCACCAGGGTCGCCCTGGCCCGCCGCAGCGCGGCGAGCGCGTCCCCCTGCCGGCCGGTACGCCACAACGCCAGGGCCAGCAGCCGCCACGCCTCCTCCCGCAGTGGCGCCTGGCGGGTCAGCAGCTCCGCCTCCGGCACCGCCTCGGCGGGGTCGCCGCCGCGCATGGTCACGTCGACCAGCAGCTCCCGGGCGACCAGTCGCAGCTCCTCCAGCCGCAGCACCTCCGGCTGCGCCCACGGCTCACCGACGAATTCGGCGTACGCCGGGCCGCGCCACAGGTCGAGCCCGGCGCGGAGCAGCCGACGGGCCGCCTCCGGGTCGGTCGCGCTGACCGCGCGGGCCTCGGCCAGCAGCGACTCGAACCGGCTGGCGTCGACAGCGTCGGCCGGCACCCGCAGGGCGTACCCGGGTGGCACGGTGACCAGGACCCCCGCCGGCGCCCGGCGCTCGCGGGTCGGCTCCACCACGCGGCGCAGGTGCGAGACGTACGCCTGGAGCGAGACGATCGCCCGTGGTGGGGCGTCCCCCCGCCACAGCAACTCGATCATCCGGCCGACGGAGACGACCTCGCCGCGGGCCGCCAGCAGCAGCGCGAGCACGGCGCGTTGACGGGGGCCGCCGAGGTCGGTCGGTCCGCCGGTGTCGACCTCGACCTCGAGCGGCCCGAGCACCCGTAGAAGCATGACTGCGCCAATCCTAGTCAACGGCGTCGGGCGGTCCGCCGTACCCACTGAACCCTCGGCCTCGGCTACGGTGGCGGCACCGTCACGATCCATGGGGGTACGGCTGTGGTGACCACCGCCTACGACGAGCACGAGCGGCGACGTTGGGCCGGGCGGGCGGCGGCCTTCGACGGCAGTTTCGCACTGCTGTGCGCGCATCCCGCCGTCGCGCTGCTGGACGCCGCGACCGTGGGCGTCGGCACGCGGCTGCTCGAGCCTCGTCGACGTGCGCTGCGAGACGATCACCTGGGTGCACCGCACCGACCCCGAGGCCTGGTGGAGCGGGCCGGCGAACGGCATCAGCGGTCCGGGGCTGTTGATGGAGGCCCAGCCGCCGGCCGTGATAGCTCGCATCCGGGCCGCCTACGACGACCTGACCGCCGCCTACCGGGGGTCGGACGGTCTGCTCGCCCTGCCCACCGCCGCGCTGTTGGCGTCTGCCTCCGTGCCGTAGCGCGGCAGCCGCCACGCCGCCCGTGCCCGGGTCGCCGCCGTCAGGCCGCGGCGGCCAGGTCGCGCAGCGGGGGCGTCACCGGTAATCGGAATCCGGCCTGGGCGCGGCTGGGGCGCAGCGGCGTCCGGGCGCGGCCGACGGGGGTAGGCGCCCCAGGGGCTACGGTCAGCGACGCGACACCCGCCTGCCACGGGGCACCACGGCGGCTCGTCCCGGCCGGCGGCACGTCCGCCGTGATCGCGCGTAGTCGGCGGCGGATCGGCGCGCGGTCGTCCGGGCGCGTCGGCGCGGCGGGCGTGCGGGCCTCCGGGGCGGTGGGAAGCGGTCGGAGATTCGGCGCGCGGTCGGGCGTCGGCCCCGGCGCGTTGGTTGCGCGCCGCTGCTGACCGGCGGACGGCAGCGCCGCGAGTTCGCGGACGGTGTCGGATACCGGATTCTCGGCGGCCCGCCGGGTGAGCACGGCGCGCAGGGCGTGGGGAAGACGCTCGGCGGCGACCTGACGCAGCGCCGGCGCGACGAACGCGTATCCCCGGGCGCGGTCGTCGCGCAGCAGTCCGGCGGAGACGAGGGCGCGCAGCAGGGGAGCGGACCGCCCCGGCCGCCAACCGAGTGCCCGGTCGACGGCCGGGCCGGAGAGCATGCCCGTGAGGGTGCCGGCGGCCATCAGCACCGCCCGGCCCTCACCGCCGAGCCGGTCCAGCTCGGCGCCGGTGCTGCGACGTACCGGCTCGGGCAGCGTCGTCGGGTCCGCGCCCGCCGCGATCGAGGTGACGTATGCGGCGGCGTGCCCGGGCCGGCCCCCGACCAGCGGCAGCAGCCGGTCGACCAGGGCCACCGGCTGCCCGGCGCGGGTCAGCAGGTGGCGCAGGAGGCGGCCGGACTGGACGGCGGCCAACGGACGGATCGGCACCCGTCGGGCGGGGCCCGGCCGGGTGTCGGCCCACTGCGGCTGGTGCACGGTGAGCACGGCCAGCGGCACGCCACGCACCGTGGCCGCGGTGAACAGGTCGTGCAGGAAGCGACTCACGGCCGGCGCGGCACGGTCCACATCGTCCACCGCCACGACCAGCGGCCGATGGGCGGCCAGCCGCAGGAGGGCATCGCGGCAGATCGCCGCGGCGGCGAACGCCTCGGCCGAGGCGTCCGGGGTGGTCAGCAGCCGGTGCAGCGCCGGCACCGCCGCCGCGACGCGGTCGGGCGGGTACAGCGGCGTCAGGGCGTCGGTCAGGCGTTCGCGGACCGCCGCCGGGCCGTCGCCGGGGCGGGTGCCGGCCAGGACGCGGACCAGCTCGGCGACCGGCGCGAGCACCTGATCGGGGTACGGCGGGCAGCCCACCACGCACCAGCGCACCGGCAGCCCGTCCACCGTGTGCAGCGTCCGGCTCAGCTCGTGCAGCAACCGGCTACGGCCGCTGCCGCTCGGGCCGACGAGGGAGATCCAGCGCGGTTCGCGCGTCCGCAGGGCCTCGCTCACCTGCTCGCCGATGCCGGCCAGTTCGCGGCGACGCCCGATGAGTGGGCCGTCGTGCCGGTCGGCGCCGGGACGGGCGGGACCGCTGGCGTGCCACACGGGCATCGGCGCCAACCGGCCGGCCACCGGCATCGGCGCGAGTTGACGCTGGGCGATGAGGCCGGCGGTGGCCCGCGCGGTGACCGCGCACAACGCGACACCGCCGGGTGCCGCGTACCCCTGTAGGCGGGCAGCGGTGGTGATCACCGCGCCGCTGGCCACGCCGTGACCACCGCTGACCGCGTCGCCCAGGTCGACCACCACCTCGCCGGTGGCGATGCCGACGCGCACCCGCAGGGTGATGTCGCCGAGGATGGGACGGCGGTCCACCGCGGCCTGGATCTCCAGCCCGGCCCGAACCGCCCGGTACGCGTCGAAGCCGTCGGAGTGCCGTGCCCCGAACAGCGCCATCACCGCGTCGCCGACGTACTTCTCCACCACGCCGTGCCAGCGGCGCAGCACCCCGGCGACCCGTTCGAAGTAGGCCCGTTGCAGGGCACGGACGTCCTCGGGGTCGAGCTGGTCAACAAGCGCGGTGGAGCCGACGATGTCGACGAAGAGGACGCTGACCGTCCGTCGTTCCTCGGGCACCGGCCAGTGTGGGCGGTCGGTCCGCTGTGTGTCGGCGACGATGGTGATCATGGGTGACGCACCCGACCCTCCCAGGTGATGGGCTGTGACCCTCGGAGATTGGCATCCCTGGGCTGACTGGGGATCGGCAGAACGACGTATGTCGGCCACCCGCAACCTTTAGTCGCAATGTCGACGCGAGGAGTACCACAAGCGGCAGATGGCCGTAGAACGGTCGGGGGGCCTGTGATTAGGCTGCGTGCCATGGCCAGCGATGTGGACACCGCACCGCTCGTGGGCCGGGCCGAGCTGGTACAGACGGTTCGGTCGGCGCTTCTCGGTGACGTGGCACAGGGACAGACGGCCGCGGTCTTCCTTACCGGCGAGAGCGGTGTGGGCAAGACCCGGATCCTCGGCGAGGTCGGCGTCCGACTGCGTGCGGCGGGCGCGTTGGTGTTGACCGGCAGTTGCCTGGACATCGGCGACGCCTCCCCACTGCACCCGTTGCTCCAGGCGCTGCGGCGTTTCGACGCCGACCTGACCGCCGCACAGGCGCGCACCTCCTCGGCCGTACGTGGGCTGTTGCAGGTGTTCGCCGACGAGACCGGCGGCCCGGAGGGCGCGGGCACCCTGCTGGAACGCGTCTCGCGGGGTCTGCACCTGATCGCCGAGGGACGACCGCTGGTGCTGATCCTCGACGACCTGCAGTGGGTCGACCGCAGCACCCGGCAGCTCCTGCTGTACCTGTTGGCCGGTCTGGGCGACCTGCAACTCTCGGTGTTGGCGGCGGTACGCGCCGAATCGTTGCAGGGCGCGCACCCGCTGCGTCGCGTGCTGACCGAGTTGCGCCGGCTACGGACGGTACGGGTGCTCGACCTGTCCCCGCTGGACCGCGCCGACACCGAGCAGCTCGCCGCCGCGGTGGTGGGCCGGCCGCTTCCCGTCGAGGCGGCCGAGCAGGTCTGGCAGCGCAGCGGCGGCAACCCGTTCGTCATCGAGGAGCTGGCCCGCGACCTGCGGGACGGGCGGGACGGGCTGTCCGAGACGCTGCGCGAGATCTTCCTCGACCGGGTCGACGCGTTGCCGCAGCACGCGCACGCCGTGGTGCATGCCGTGGCGGCCGGCGTCGAGCCCGTGCAGCACTGGTTGCTGGCCGAGGTGCTGCACCTGCCCGACGGCGAGTTGATCGAGGCCGCGCGGGCCGCGGTCGCGCACCGGTTGCTGGTCAGCGCCGACGACGGCTACCGGCTGCGGCACCGACTCGTTGCCGAGGTGCTGGCGCACGAGCTGCTGCCCGCCGAACGATCCGGGCTGCACCGCCGCTACGCCGAGGCGCTCACCGCGGCGCCGGGCGAGCTGCGGCAGGCCCGGTTGGCGCATCACTGGCGGCTGGCCGGCGAGCCGGCCCGGGCGTTGCCCGCCGCGGTGGGCGCCGCGCAGGAGGCCGAGCGGCTGCACGGTTACGCCGAGGCGCACCGCCACTGGACGGTCGCGTTGCAGTTGGCCGGCGACTCCGCCTCGCCGGAGGTGGACCGGGTCGAGCTGCTCGGTAACGCGGCCGAGGCGGCCCACCACTGCGGTGAGCACGCCCGCGCCTTGGCGTTGCTGGAGGAGCTGGCCGCGGTGCGGGGTGGCGCGCCGAGCTGCGCGCTGCACATCCGCCGGGCGCGATACCTCGCCGCCGCGGGCCGCTCCGCCCTCGCCGAGAAGGAGTACGAGCGGGCCCTCGACGCGGCGGACTGCTCGCCACGGGAACGGGCGACCGCCGCCGCGCGGCTCGCCGAACTGCTGCTGCACCTGGGCCGGTACGCCGACGCGGGCCGGCGCGCGCGGGAGGCGCTGGCGTTGGCCGCCGAGGTGGAGGGGTCCACCACCGAGGTGGTGCTCGCCAGCTCGGCGCTCGGCTTCAGCGACGCGTACCTGGAGGACCCGGAGGCCGGGCTGGCCGTCGTGCGTCAGGCCCTGGAGACCGCCGAGCGCTCCGGCCAGCCGGAGGACGTGGCCTGCGCGTACCTGCACCTGGCGGAGTTGTTGACCGGGCCGCTGAACATCCTCGAAGAGGGTGTCGTGGTGGCCCGTCGGGGCGCCGAGCGGGTGGCCGAGCTGGGCCTCGGGCGTACCTATGAGACCCGCCTGTTGGCCATCGCCACCAACGGGCTTTTCCGGGTGGGGCAGTGGGCCGAGGCGGAGAAGGTGTTGGCGGCCGCCCTGCGGCACCGACCGTCCGGGGCGGACGCCGTCGAGCTGCTGCTGGCCCGGTGCCGGCTGTCGGTGGGCTACGGCGACATCGCGGCCGCCGACCGGGACCTCGACGCGGTGGCGACCGTGCTGGCCGGGGGCGGTGCCCGACACGTCATCCCGCTGCTCACGCTGCGCGCCGGACTGTCTATGTGGGAGGGCCGGCACGACGTGGCGCGCCAGGCCGTGCAGCGTGGCCTCACCGAGAGCCGCTCGGACGACGTGACGATCCTGTCCGCGCTGGTCTGGCACGGGTTGCGCGCCGAGGCGGAGGCGCACGCCAGCCGTACCGTCGAGGTGGACCCGACGGCGGTACGCCGGTTGCGGGACGTAACCGAGCGGGTGGCGCGCAAGAGCGCCTCCGCGGCCCGACCGGTGCGGTCGGTGGTGGACGGCTTCCTGGCGCTGTGCGCCGCCGAGGTGAGCCGCCTCGACGGCAGCGACCCGGAGCTGTGGGCCGCCTCGGTCGCCGAGTGGGACCGGCGTAACCACCCCTACCCGGCGGCGTACTCGCGGCTGCGCCAGGCCGAGGCCCTGTTGGCCCGACGGAGCCGGGTGGCCACCGCGGGCAAGTTGCTCCGGGAGGCGTACGAGGTGGCGCAGGCGTTGGGCGCGGTGCCGCTGACCTCGGAGATCCGGGAGCTGGCCGGGCGGGCCCGGGTGTCCCTTGCCGAGCGGGACAGCGCCGACGCCGCCGGCTCGGTCGAGCCGGCCGACGACGAGTTGGCGACTCTCACCTCGCGGGAGCGGGAGGTGCTCGCGCTCGTCGCCGAGGGGCTGACCAACCGGGAGATCGGGCAGCGGCTGTTCATCAGCGAGCGGACTATCGGTGTGCACGTGTCGCATATCTTCGACAAACTGCAGGTCCGCACCCGCGTGCAGGCCAGCGCGATCCACCTGCGTAACGCGCGCGGCTGACCACACCCCTACGTATCCCCGGCGCCCGTGTGCGCCGGGGATACGTCGTTCTACTGATCCCGGCGGCGGTTGCCGGCTGAGAGGCTGTGCCCCGTCGACGGCGTCGCGCAGGCGCAACGACCATCATGGAGGAGAGATGACCGAACCCGTCTGGGGGCCCGTGCACCGGGACATCGTCGACCTGCTCGCCGATCACCCGGCGGACGTGCCGGCGGTGGTCGACCATCTCACGAAGCTCCAGGACCTGCTGGTGCGGTTGCCTCCGTTGGAGGCGAGCTGCCCGCTCGCCGACTTCAACAGGTTGTACCTGACGATCACCAGCAGTGTGCTGGACGGCCTGTACGACGACCGTTTCGTCGACCCGGCCTTCCTCTCCCGCCTGGACGTCGAGTTCGCGGCCCGCTACTTCGACGCTCTGCGGCTCTGGACCGACTCCAGCCCGGGCACGCCCAAGGCGTGGTCGTGTCTGTTCTCGCGGATGCGGGGGCCCGACGCCCGCCCGTTGCCGTCGGCGGCGGCCGGTGTGAACGCGCACATCAACTTCGACCTGCCGTTCGCGTTGGTGACGACGTTCGACCACCTTGAGTCGGAGCCGGTCGACGGAAGCGACCAGCACCACGACTACCTCGAGATCAACAACATCTTCGCCGACAAGATCCCCGGTCTGCGCCGGGGCTACCTGGAGCGGTGGCAGCTGCTCATCGACATGCTCAACGGCGACATCGACGACTGGTACCAGGGGGAACTGGTCGAGTACACCCGCGATGTCGCGTGGCGCAACGCGCAGAAGATCTGGCGGTGCCGGCACGATCCGGACGCCCGAGAGTGCGAGCGTCTGCGGCTGGACGACAACGCCGCTGCGCTTGGACGGTTGCTGCTCTCGCCCCTCGGGGCGTTCCTGCAGTAGCCGGGACGGGGGGTCCCCGCGCTCCGCCCGTGGGGGCGGCGGAGCGCGGGGGCGCAACCGCCCGCCCGCTCCACCTACCCGCGCGGTCCGCCGGCACCCGTCGGCGGCGGCCGGGTAGTCGGCCGGTCGGCCCGGGGGGTGTCGACCGTCCGCCGTCGTCGGCCGGCCCGGGGGGTGCCGGCCGGCGACGGGGGAGCGGCGGGCGCGGCGAATCCGGGGGTGTCGACCGATGAGTTCCGGGTACGCCCGCGCCATGACCGTCCTGGCCCGGCGTCGTCCCGCTGCCCGACCTCGTCCCGCGCGGCCCGGTCCGCTGCGCCCGGGCGGCCCGGTCTCGCGGCCGGCGGCCCGGCCGGGTGCCCGATGACCGACGTACCGACCCGGTTTCCGTTCCGCCTCGACGCGGGGTTCCGCCCGGCACTGGCGCTGGTGGGGGTCCGCCCGGCGACGGCCTGGGTCGCCGTCGACGACCGGGACCTGGAGATCCGGTACGGGCCGTGGCGGCTGCGGACCGGCCGGGACAACGTGCTCGGCGCCGAGGTCGGCGGGCCGTACCGGTGGTGGCGGGTGATCGGCCCGCGCCTGTCGCTGGCCGACGGCGGCGTGAGTTTCGGCAGCAGCGCGCAGGCAGGGGTCTGCGTGCGCTTCGGCGTACCGGTGCCGGCCCTGTCGCCCGTGGGCTGGCCCCGGCACCCGGCGGCGACGGTCACCGTCGCCGACCCGGCCGCCCTGGCTCGGCTGCTCGGCGGACCGGACCTGCCCTGAGCAGCCCATCTAGCTGTCCCGTTCGGCCGCTCGGGCCGTGGGCTGGCACCTACGGTCGGATCAGAACCTGCGAGGGTGGGACGGGCGATGGCTGACGAGCACCGGGCGAGACCGCGACGCTGGGGCGGACGACGCCACACGCCGACCGGGCCCGACCCGGCCCTGCGCGCGGCCCGCGACCCGGCCCGCCCGCACCCGGGCGGTCGGCCGGGTGTCGTGGTGCCGGAACGGGTGGACAGCCCGGTCCGCTCGACGCCGCCGGCCAGTCCGCTGCGGCGGTGGCTCTTCGAGCACCAGGTGCAGCCGCCGGGCCCGGAGACGAGCGAGGGGCAGAACCGCCGGCACGCCTGGTGGCAGGTGATGTGCCTGACCGGCGTGGACTACTTCTCCACCCTGTCGTACCTGCCGGGCATCGCGGCGGTGGCCGCCGGCGCGTTGTCGCCGCTGGCGACCCTGCTGATCGTCGCGCTGACGCTGTTCGGCATGTTGCCCATGTACCGCCGGGTCGCCCAGGAGAG
Organism: Micromonospora sp. DT44; assembly: GCF_049841635.1. NCBI lineage: Bacteria > Bacillati > Actinomycetota > Actinomycetes > Micromonosporales > Micromonosporaceae > Micromonospora > Micromonospora sp. DT44. Next base: position 41,263 of record NZ_JBNCKS010000006.1, read on the forward strand.
CCCGCACGGGCAGGGTTCGGTGGCGATGCTGGAGCGACTGTTGCCGTTCTGGCGGGGCAAGATCTTCGTGCTCGTGCTGCTCGGGTTCGTGGCCACCTCGTGGATCATCACGATCACCCTGTCCTCGGCCGACGCCACCGTGCACCTGCTGGAGAACCCGTACCTGCCGGACGCCCTGCACGGCCCGGCGGTGCCGGTGCTGGTCACCGTGGCGTTGCTGCTCGTCCTCGGCGGGGTGTTCCTGCTGGGCTTCCGTGAGGCGGTGGTGGTCGCCATCCCGTTGGTGGCCGTGTTCCTCGTGCTCAACGCGGTGATCGTGGTGGTGGCGGTGGCCCGGATCGTCGGCGATCCCACCATCGTGTCGAACTGGACGGCGGCGCTGACCGCGAGCGGCGGCGGACCCGCCGACGTGCTGCTCACCGCCGTGTTGGCCTTTCCGCTGCTGGTGCTGGGGCTGTCCGGCTTCGAGACCGGAGTCAGCATGATGCCCCTGGTGGCGGCCGACGGGCCGGACCGGCCGGCCCGGCTCGCCGCCCGGATCCGGAACACCCGGCGGTTGCTCACCACCGCCGCGCTGATCATGTCGGTGTACCTCATCTCGACGACGTTCGTGACCACCGCGCTCGTCCCGGCCGCCGAGTTCCGGCCGGGTGGGGCGGCGAACGGACGGGCGCTGGCGTACCTGGCGCACACGTACCTCGGTGAGGGGTTCGGCACCGTCTACGACCTGAGCAGTGTGCTCATCCTCTGGTTCGCCGGCGCGTCGGCGATGGCCGGGCTGATCAACATCGTGCCCCGCTATCTGCCCTCGTACGGCATGGCCCCGGAGTGGGCTCGTGCCGTACGTCCGGTGGTGATCGTCTACACCATCGTCAGCGTCGCCATCACGGTCGCCTTCCGCGCCGACGTCAACGCCCAGGCCGGCGCGTACGCCACCGGCATCCTGGCGATGATGGTGTCCGGCGCGGTGGCGGTGACCATCGCCGCGGTCCGGCACCGCCAACGCGCCGGCGCCATCGGCTTCACCGTGCTGACGCTGGTGCTGCTGTACGCGTTGGTGGAGAACGTCATCGAGAAGCCGGACGGGATCACCATCTCGGCGCTGTTCATCCTCGGCATCATCGCGGTGTCCCTGGTCTCCCGGGTCACCCGGACCACCGAGCTGCGCGCCGAACGGATCGAGTTCGACGAGGCGGCCCGACGGTTCATCACCGAGTCGCTCGCCCACGACGGTCAGTTGCACCTGATCGCGAACAAGCGCCAGGGCGGGTCCCTGAAGGAGTACACGCTCAAGGAGCGGGCGCAGCGCGGCATGAACCCGGTGCCCGGCGCCTCCGACGTGCTGTTCCTGGAGATCGACGTGGTGGACCCGTCGGGGTTCAGCCAGGTGCTGCGGGTGCACGGGGTGGAGGTGGGCGGCTTCCGGGTGCTGCGGGCCAGCAGTCCGGCCGCGCCGAACGCCATCGCCGCGATCCTGCTGGCGCTGCGCGACGCGACCGGGGTACGCCCACACGCGCACTTCGAGTGGTCCGAGGGCAGCCCGATCGCGCACCTGCTGCGGTACCTGATCCTCGGCCGAGGGGACACCCCGCCGGTGGTGCGGGAGATCATCCGCCGTACCGAGCCGGATCCGCTGCGCCGCCCCGGCATCCACGTCGGCGGCTGAGGACGCGCGCTGTCTGGTACCGAAAAAGATGAATGGCAGCGTTATTCACGTTCACACCTCCCTGTCCGTATTACGGTCATATCGTGACCTTTGGTGGTCGGCGGCACGTCCGGCCCCCGCGCCCGAATGGGGCGCGGTCATGGCACGTACGCAGGAAGGCAGGAACCGGATGTCCACGTACCGACCAGGAGACCGCCCAGCTCGACCTCGACGGCGGTCCCGATGGTTCTTAGCCGGCGGGCTCCTGGCCGGGAGCCTGGTGGTGGGCGCGGCCGGGGTGGCCGGCGTCGCCGCCGCCGCCGACCGTGACCTCTCCCTCGGAGTCCTGGGCCGGTTGACCGCCGCCGACCGCGACGACGACCGGCGCTCCGGCGAGCGGTCCACCCCCGAGCGCGGCGGGGACGACGCCGAGCGGGCCCGGCCGCAGACGCCGGGCACCGGCAAGCACGGCGTGGTCGAGGTGCCCTGCGACGCGGCGAAGCTGGTGGCCGCGTTGGTGGCGGCCAACGCGGAGGGCGGCGCCGAGCTGCGGCTCGCGCCCCGGTGCCGGTACACGCTGACCGAGGCGTTCCACGAGACCGACCAGTACGACGGCGGCATCCGCGACGCCCGGGAGCAGGCCGACGCGGCGGAGACCCCCGGGGACGCCGACGCTCCGCCGCACAACCCGGCCGACGACACGTCCGGCCTGCCGGTGATCTACCAGCCCATCACCATCGACGGCGCCGGCGCGACGATCGCCCGCGATGCCCAGGCCGAGGCGTTCCGGTTCTTCACCGTCCGCGACGGCGGCGAGCTGACCCTGCGCGATGTGGAGCTGCACAACGGCCGCTCGGCGATCGAGGGCGGCAGCGTGCACGTCGTGCACGGCGCGACGGCCGTGGTGGAACGGGTCACCGTCACCCAGAGCACGTCGCTGTCGCCCGAGGGCGGCGGCGGTGGGATCTTCAACGACGGCAACATGGTGGTCACCGACTCCACGTTCATCGGCAACAGCGCCTCCGGCGCCGCGGGCAAGGGCGGGGGCCTGCTCAACGGCGGAGTGTTGACGCTCAAGCGCTCGGAGTTCCAGCACAACAGCGCCAACGGCTACGGCGGCGGGCTCGGCAACTACCGGGGCGCGGCCGACGTGGAGAGCACCAGCTTCGCGCAGAACAGCGCCGGGCAGGGCGGCGGCCTGGCCAGCTTCTCGGCCCGGACCAAGGTGTACGACACCGAGTTGCTGAACAACACCGCGCAGGTCGGCGGCGGCGCCGCAAACTCCGACGCGGTGCTGGTGATGCGCAAGATGACCATCCGCGGCAACACCTCCACCGTCAACGGCGGCGGCATCTCGACTGTCAAGGGGCTGCTGCCCCTCGACGACAGCGTGGTGGCCGGCAACACCACGCACGGCATCGGGGCCGGCATCTACACCGAGAAGTCCAACCTGCTCGTGCGCGGCAGCGATGTGACCGGCAACGAGGCGGTCGGCGCGACGTCCAAGGGTGGCGGCATCTACGCCACCGCGGGCGCGGTGGCGCTCTACACGAGCAAGGTCACCCACAATGCGGCCACGGTGAGGCCGGGCGGCATCTTCGCCGAGCACGCCCAGGTCAAGATCGACGACGAGAGCGTGGTCGTCGAGAACGAGCCGACCAACTGCGAGGGCAGCGCCGTACCGATCGCGCACTGCTTCCGCTGAGTTCGACCCGTCCTCCATCCTGAGCGCAGACGCCCGCCCGGACAGCCGTCCGGGCGGGCGTGCTCCGTGCTCGTGCGCGGGTGCGGCCGGTCAGCTCGGCGCGCGCAGCCGCCCGGACAGGTCGGTGGCGAAGAATTCGAGGAAGCCGTCGGGGTCCGGACCGGCGTTCTGCAGCACGATGTGGTCGAATCCGGCGTCGACGTACGACCGGACCTTCGCCACGTGCGCCTCGGGGTCGGGGCCGACGGCGAACAGCGCCCGGACGTGCTTCTCCTCGACGTGCGCGCTCGCCGCGTCGAAGTTCACCGGGTTCGGCAGCTCGCTCATCACCTTCCACCCGGTGACCATCCACCGGCTCTTCTGCAACACCGCCCGTACCGCCTGTTGTTCGTCGGTGGCCCAGGCCAGCGGCACCTCGGCGTAGCGGGGGCCCGATCCGCCGGCGCGCCGGTAGTGCTCGACGACCGAGGCGTCCGGATCGGTGGCGAACAGTCCGTCGCCCAGTTCGGCGGCGAGCCGGGCCGACGCCTCCCCGCTGGCCGCGACGGCGATCACGGGCGGGGTGTCCGGCAGGTCGAAGACCTGGGCGTCCTCCAGGTGCAGGTGCCGCCCCTCGTACGACTGGTAGCCGCCCTGCCAGAGCAGTCGGATGATCTCCAGCGCCTCGCGCAGCCGTTCGTGCCGTCCCCGTACGCTAGGGAAGCCCTGTCCCACCACGTGTTCGTTGAGCCGTTCACCGGCCCCGACGCCGTGGGTGAACCGTCCATCGGAGATCAGTCCCATGGTGGCCGCCGCCTGCGCGATGATCGCCGGGTGGTAGCGCACCGTCGGGCAGGTGACGCCGGTGGCGAGGCGCAGCGTGGTGGTTCGCGCCGCGATCGCGCCCAGGACGCTCCACGTGAAGGACGAGTGGCCCTGCGCCTCCAGCCAGGGGTGGTAGTGGTCGCTCATCTCGACGAAGTCGAAACCGGCCTCCTCGGCCCGGACGGCCTGGCGGATGATCTCCTGCGGCCCGAAACCCTCCGAGGCCAGCTTGTAACCGATCCGCATCCGGCACGGTTCCCGCCCTCCAGCCCGACAAACACCCCCCGAAACGCCCCCACCGGGCCACCCCGCCCGTCGATCATGAAGTTATTGCCCGCCCGGCCGGCGTGTCAGGGCAATAACTTCATGATCGACGAGGCGGGGCCGGCGGGGTGCGCGGAGGAGGGTGGTGTCCTAGGACGGTTTAGGGGGTGTGGGGGGTGGCATCGAGGCGGCCTCGGGTGGAGACGAAGTGGTAACTCATGACGGCGAACGCGGGGTCGCGGACCAGTCGACGGAAGGCGGTGAGCTGCTGCGGTGACAGGCCTGCCGCCAGCAGGTCCGGCTCCAACTGGCGGGAGTTCGTCTCGTAGAGCGACGTGCCGGAAGATCCGCCGGCCCAGCTCTGCGAGTGGGTGACGGTGTCGACGTCGGCCAGGCCGGCGAGGGTCATCTCGGTGTGCACGTCCTGCGCCCACCCCAGGTCGGCGCCGTGGTCCTGGAGCACCCCCATCATGGTGTCCATCACCTGCGCGAACAGCTTCGCCGCGTCGTCGCTCGGCGCGGTCAGCACCCGTACCGGCATGGTGCAGTCGAACTCCTCGACGACCAGCCAGCCGCCGGGGGTCAGCGCTGCGGCGAGGGTACGCAGGACCCGCCGGCGCTCGGGCAGGTGCAGCAGCACTAGGCGGGCGTGGATCAGGTCGAACGCGTCCCCGGGCGGGGGATCGGCGCGCACGTCGTGGCGGCGTACGCGCAGGTTGCCGTCGGCCACGAGGTGCGTGGGGTCGATGTCGGTGGCCAGCACGCTGCCGTCCCCGCCGACCGCGCGGGCGATCCGCCGGGCCATCGAGCCGCCACCGGCCCCGACCTCCCAGCAGGTCGACCCGAGGCGCAGGACCGGACGGGCCAGGCGGCGCATCGTGATCGGGTCCAGGAAGGACTCCAGCGCCCGCATCTGCGGTACCGCGTCCGGTGCGCCGTTGTCGAAGGTGTACGTCCCGTCGCTGGTCGGGGTCGCCATACGTCTTCCGCCTCTCCGAGTGGGTGACTGCGGGGTGTCGGCCCCGAGCGCGGGGACCGGCTGACTACGGGGTGTCGGCCCAGAGCCGTGGGCTCGCTCCGGTGCCCGGGGGTGTGCGGGTGGCGGTGATGCCGACCATCGCCTCCAGGCGGCCGGGGTCGCTGCGCGCCTCGGTGGTCGGCCGGTCGTAGACCACCCGGCCGTACTCCAGCACCGCCACCCGGTCGGCGATCTCGATCGCGTGGCGGAGTTGCTGCTCGACGAGCAGCACGGTCAAGCCGTTCGCGGCGAGGTGACCGACGAGGTCGCGGACCCGCGCGGCCAGGTCGGGCGCGAGCCCCTCACAGGGTTCGTCGAGCAGCAGCACCCGTGGCTGGCCGAGCAGCGCGCGGGCGATGGCCAGCATCTGCTGCTCGCCGCCGGAGAGTTCGCAGCCGCGGTGTCGCAGCCGTACCGCCAGGCGCGGCAGCAGTTCGAGGATCCGGGCCACCGTCCAGCCCTCGCCGCCGGGTGTCGCGGCCCGCCACGGCGCGGCCGCCAGGACGAGGTGCTCGGCCACCGTCAACCGGGAGAAGACCCGCCGCCCCTGCGGTACGAGGCCGACGCCGGACTGGGCGACCCGGTGGGGTTGCCGTCCGGCCACGTGGACGCCGCCGATCTCGACGCGCCCGCTGGAGGCGCGCACCAGCCCGGCGATGGTGTGCACGAGGGTGCTCTTGCCGGCGCCGTTGCGACCCACCACGGCCTGGATGGTCCCCGGAGGCACCCGCAGGTCGACGTCGTGCAGCACGGTCCCTCCGGCGTAGCCGGCGCAGAGCCGCTCCACGTACAGCATCAGGACACCCCGTCGGCGTAGGCCCGCCGCACCAGCGGCGAGGTACGGATCTCGTCCGGTGTGCCGGCGGCCACCGTCCGGCCGTCGCGCAGCACGGTGACGGTGTCGCAGAGGGCGTACACCAGGTCCAGGTGGTGTTCGACCAGCAGCACGGCGACCTGCCGGGGCAGCGCCGCCAGCAGTTCGGCGAGCCGGCCGACCTCGGTGGCGGACAATCCGGCCGCCGGTTCGTCGAGCAGCAGCAGGCGGGGACGGCCGGCGAGGGCCATCGCGATCTCCACCTGCCGGCGTTGCCCGTGTGCGAGCTGGCCGGCGGGTACCGGCGCGAGGTCGGACAGGTCGAGCTGGTCGAGCAGCGCGGCGGCGCGTCGTCGGGCGGCGTCCCGGGTTCCACCGGGCCACCAGCGGTGTGGTCGGACCGTCCGGGGCAGCGCGGCGACCTCGATGTTCTCGCTGACGGTGAGGGTCGCGAAGACGGCGGGCCGCTGATGTGTCCGGTCGATGCCGCGGCGGGCCCGTGCCGCCGGTCCGAGCCGGCTGACGTCGCTCCCGGCGAAACGCACCGTGCCGTGCTGCGGGCGGGTCGTCGCGCCGAGCACGTTGAGCAGGGTCGTCTTGCCGGCCCCGTTGGGCCCGATCAGGGCGTGGCGCTGGCCGTCGTGCACGCACAGGTCGACGTCGGTGAGCGCGGCGAGCGAGCCGTACCGCACGGTCACCTTCTCCGCGCTGAGCAGGCAGGTCATACCCGTAGCTCCGGTGTGCGGGCGGCGGCCGGGGCCGGGTGGTCCAGCGTGGGAACGGGTTGCCGCGATCCGCCGCGTGGTCGGCGGACCCGGGCGACGCCGGTGGGCAGGAGGTAGACCGTCGCCACGAACAGCGCGCCCAGCACCAGCGGCGCGTGACCGGGTAGGACCCCGAACAACCAGTCGCGTACGGCGATGACGAGAACCGCGCCCACCAGCGCGCCGCCGACCGAGGCGGTGCCGCCGATGACAACGCCGAGCAGCAGCAGCGCGGACGTGTCGAAGCCGAAGTCGGCGGGGGAGATGTACTGCTGGGCGACGACGAGCAGGGAGCCGGCGGCGCCGGCGATGGCCCCGGCGGCGACGTGCGCGCCGGACAGGTACAGCGGCACGCGGTGCCCGCTGGCGCGCAGCCGCGCCTCGTCATCGCGGGCGGCCCGCAGCAGCAGCCCGCCGCGGGTGCGCACCAGCAGCAGGACCGCGCCGACCAGCGTCGCCACGATGATGAGGGTGTAGACGTACCGGGCCCGGTCGGAGGCCAGCACCGGCAGTCCCCACAGCGGACGGACCGGGGTGATTCCGGCCAGCCCGTCCGTGCCGCCGGTCACCGACCGCCAGCGTCCGAGGACGGTCACGACGAGTTCGCCGATCGCCAGGGTGATCATCAGGACGATGACGCCCCGGGCCGGCACGACCAGCGGCAGCGTCACCGCGGCGAGGGTCGCCCCGGCCAGCGCGGCCACGGCGACCTGCACCACGCCGACGTCGGAGACCTGGCTGCCGAGCACCGCGCTGGCGTACGCGCCGGCGGCGTACGGCGCGGTCTGACCCAGTGTGGGCAGGCCGGCGACACCGGTGAGCAGCGCGACGCTCACCCCGACCAGGCCCAGCGCGAGGGTCCGGGCGAGGATCGCCGCGGTGTAGTCGTCGACCACCCACGGGGCCACGATCAGGCCGGCGACGACGAGCACCGCGATGGTGGCGCGTGCCCGGCGGAGCACTCCGTCCCTCACGTCGCCGCCCAGCGCAGGACCAGACCGCGCGCCCGAACGGCGAGCACCGCGGCCATGGCGGCGAACAGCAGGAACGGAGCGGCCGACGGCAGCAGCGCCACGCCCAACGTCTGGATCTCGCCGACCGCCAGCGCCGCGAGCAGGGTGCCCACCATGGACCCGAGCCCACCGAGGACGACGACGACCAGCGACAGCAGCAGTACCGTGTCGGCGGTGTCCGCGCCGGGGCCGATGATGGGCGCGCCGAGGACCCCGGCCGCGCCGGCCAGCGCGCCACCGGCGGCGAGCACGCCGACGCGGATCCGTGCCGGGCTCACGCCCAGGCAGGCGACCATCTCCGGGTCGTCCACGGCCGCGCGGACCAGCATCCCGGCCCGGGTCCGCCGCACCGTCAGGTAGAGACCGGCGGCGAGCGCCGCCGCCACGACGATGAAGACCAGCCGGTACGCGGCATAGCGGTGCCCGGCGACCGCCACCGACCCGTCGAGGACGGCCGGGACCCGTACCTGCGGGTCGTCGGGGCCGAAACCGGCGACGAGGAGGCTGCCGCCGGCCAGCGCCACCCCGAAGGTCAGCAGCGCCTGGGTGAGATGGTTGCCGGTGGCGACCGGCGTCAGCAGCCCGGCGAGCACCACGCCGGCCGCGGCGGCGGCCAGCACACCGACCCCCAGAGCCAGCGCGAGACTCGCCCAGCCGCCGTCGAGCACCGCCGCGGCGGTGTAGCAGCCGATCGCGTAGAGCATGCCGTGTGCCAGGTTGAGGATGTTGGCGACGCCGAAGCAGAAGACCAGCCCTGCCGCGGCGACGAACACGAGCAGCCCGTAGGCGACACCGTCCAGCGCCGGGATGAGGTACGGGTCGATCCGGTTCGTGCCAGCCGCCACGGTGCTCACCGGCCGACGGTCGCGAGGTCGCCCACGATGGTGTTGGACAGCGCCCGCCCGTCCTGGCGGACCTGACGCAGGTACCACTTCTGCACCGGCGAGTGGGTGACCGAGGAGAACTGCCACGCGCCGCGCGGGCTGGCGATCTGCCCGAGCTTGCCGATCTCCGCGTTGATGGCCTCCGGTGTCGGGTCGCTGCCGGCGGCCCCGATGGCGCGGTCGAGCACCGCCGCCGCGTCGTACGACGCCAGGGCGTACGTCGTCGGCGAGCCGTCGTGCTTGGCCTTCCACGCCGCGACAAAGTTGCGGTTCTCGGCGTTGTCGAGGTCGGGGGAGTAGTTGAGCACGGAGTAGATGTCCCGGGCCGCCTCGCCCTGGGCGTTGAGCACGCCGCCCTCGGTGAGGAATCCGGCCGCGTACAGCGGGATGTCCTTGATCTCGGACTGCGCGTACTGCTTGACGAAGTCGACGGCGGCGCTGCCGGCGTAGAAGGTGTAGACGGCCTGCGCGCCGGAGGCCTTGATCCGGGCGAAGTACGGCGTGAAGTTGGTGGTGGCCGGGAACGGCGTGAAGGTGGTCTTGCCGTCGGGGTTGGCGAGCGTCCCGCCGACCTTGGCGAACGCCTCGGTAAAGCCCCGCAGCTCGTCCCAGCCGCCCTGGTAGTCCGGGCCGATGGCGTACACCGAGCCCTTGACGTTGTCCTTGACGTGCTGGGCGATCGCGGCGCCCGGCTCGTCGGAGAGGTACGAGGTGTGCCACACCCGGGAGACGTCCTTGATCTCCGGCCGGCCGTTGGAGCCGACGAGCGGGACCTTGGTCTCCTGTAGCAGCGGGTAGACGCCGGCGACCGAGCCGCCGCCGACGATGCCGGTGAGCGCGGCGACGCGGTCCTGTTTGAGGAGCTTGGTCGCCGCCGACACGGCGGTCGCGGCGCCGTTGCCCTCGTCGGCGACGACGAGGTCGACCTGCCGGCCGCCGAGCTTGCCGTCGTGGGTGTCCAGGTACAGCTCGAAGCCGTCGCGGATCTCCTTGCCGACGGACTGGTACGTCCCGGACAGCGACGCGAGCAGTCCGATCTTGATGGACCCGCCGCCGCTCGTGGCCGGTTCGTTGTCCGCGCAGGCCGTGCTCACGGCGAGTACGAGCGCGAGCAGCGTGGCGCCGACGGCACGGCTGCGCGCAGGGGTGGTGAGGGACATGTCGTCTCCAGGGGAAGAAGAGGAGGGGGTCGGTCGGTGGGGTCAGTGGCTGCGGGCGAGCGCCGCTCGGGCCGCGGGGGTCAGCGCGTCGCCGATCCGGTTCGCCAGCTCCGTCATCTCGTAGGACACCTTGCCCACGTCGCAGTCGGGCGCGGCGAGCACGAGCAGCGACGCGCCGTCGTTGAAGGCCATCGAGAACATGAAGCCGCCCTCGAGCTGGGTGACATTGGAGATCACCGCCCCGGCGTCGAAGAAGGCCGCCGCGCCCCGCAGGAGGCTGACCAGGCCACTGCCGGTCGCGGCGAGCTGGTCCGCCCGGTCCGGCGGCAGGTCGCGGGTGGCGGCCACCATCAGGCCGTCACTGGAGATGGCGATCGCATGGCTGACCTCGGTCGCGCGCTCGGCGAAGCTGTCCAGCAGCCAGCCGAGGTCCTGGTGGTCGGTCACGTGCTCTCCTGTCCCGTCACTTGTTGCTGAGGTTGATCGGGGTACGCCGGCGGGCCGCCACTCCGCGCGCGTACGCGGCCATCGCGGTGGCGACCTGGGCCGGGTCGCGGTACTCGGAGCGTTGCTGCGGAGCGGGCGGGGTGACGCCGCCGGGCACCAGATGCCGCTGCGGTTGTCGTTTGGGCAGCCCGGCCGTGGTGGTCGTGGCAACCTCGGGTGTCTGGGCCTGGGCGGCGGTCTGCCACGCGTCGTCGGCGGGGCTGGACCACTGGCGGCCGTTCGGGGTTTCCACGACGTCGGCGTGGAACCAGTGGTTGACCTGTTCGAAGATGAGCAGCTCCTCGGTGGGCGCGTCGGCGGGGTCCACGCGGGGCGTCGGGCGGAACACGGGCGCCGCCGGCAGCGTCCGCGTGGCGGGGGCGCGTCCGGCGGTCGGTTCCGGGCCAGGCCGGTACGGGGGCGGGGCGGCGGACGTGCGGGCGGCCCGCCGGGACAGTCGGCCGGGCGCGAGCAGGTACTCCTCCGGCGGCAGTGACCGGATCACGGCAGCGGGCAGCGTCGCCTCGGCGAGGGTGCCGCGCCGGGGGCCACGGCGCAGTTGGACGCTCGCGCCGAGGCGGGCGGCGAGCTGACCCACGACGACCAGGCCCATGGCCCGGACGGCGGCGACGTCGATGGCGGGTGGCCGGGCCAGCAGCTCGTTGAGTTGCTGCAATCGTTGCGGGGGCAGGCCCACGCCCTCGTCGCTGATCTGGACGATGACCCGGTCGCCGAGGCTGCGGCCGCTCACCCAGGTCTCGCTGCCCGGCGGTGAGTACGTCGTCGCGTTGTCCATGAGTTCGGCGAGGAGGTGCGCGACCTCGTCGACGGACTTGGCGGCCACCGCGACGTCGCCGTCGACCATGCCGAGCCGGATCCGCGCGTAGTGCTCGATCTGGGACTGGGCGGCCTGGAGCACCTGTTGCAGGGGGACGTCGTGTTGGCGTACCCGGCCGACGCCGACGCCGCCCAGCACGAGGAGGCTGGCGTTGATCCGGCCCATCCGGGTGGCCAGGTTGTCCAGGGCGTAGAGCTGGTGCAGGCGGTCGGGGTCGGTCTCGTCCCGTTCGACCCGGTCGACCTGCGCGAGCACGGCGTCGACGAGCCGCTGTTCGCGTCGACTGAGGTGGATGAAGATGTCGGCGGTGTTGGCGCGCATCACGGCCTGTTCGGCGGCGGTCCGCACGGCGGCCTGGTGTACGGCGCTGAACGCCTGGCCGAGTTCGCCGATCTCGTCGTCGCTGGACGGTTCGAGGGCCACCGTGGACTGTTGGCGGGCCAGCTCGTCGGGGTCGACGCTGGAGCTGTCGGGGCGTTGCAGCCGGGCCACCACGGCGGGGAGCTGTTCGAACGCGACGGCGTTGGCCGCGTCGCGCAACCGTCGCAGCCGGCGGGTGATCTGCCGGGCGACGGCCCAGGTCACCAGGGCGGTGAGCACCAGCGCCAGCAGTACACCGACGGCCTCGGCCACGGCCCGGCGGCGCTGGTCGGCGTACGCGGCGCGCACGTCGTCGAGCACCGCCACGTCGACGCGGCCCCGCAGGTCGGCCAGGCGGGCGGCGCGCTGCTGCGTCGTGGTGACCCAGTCGGCGGTCGCCAGGCGCAGCGGCGATCCCGGTTGGGCGCGGTTCACCTCGTCCTGCATCCGTTGCAGGGCGAGCGCCTCCGTGCCGGTGCCGGCCTGCTCCCACCAGAGGCCCCACTCGGCCGGGGCGAGGGCCAGGAACGACAGGCTGGACTCGGTGTAGCTGGTGCGGGCGGCGGTGATGTCCTGCTGGGTGGCGGGGGTCAGCTCGCCGGCCGCCACGGCCCGCAGGACGGCGACCTGCTGCTGGCCGATCGCCTCGGCGGTCTTCGACAGCGCGGCCGAGGCGCGGATGCCGTCGGCGAGCCGCGCGTTGACGACGCCGTGCGAGACGTTGTCCCGGAAGGTGATGAGGTCAGCGATCGCGATGCGGTAGCTGAACGTCATCGCGGACACCGAGGCGTGTTCGGCCGTGCGGACCTGGGTGCGCAGCGGTGCCAGGCCGTCGAGCGCGGCGTCGACGCGGCGCAGGAGCGCGGCGTTGGCGTCGGTGGGCACCCGGTCGCGCTGGCGGCGGTACCGCGTGACGGAGGCGTCGGTGGCGGCCATCTCCGCGCCGAAGGCGTCCTGCTGTTCGGCGGCGGCGTTGGTGAGCAGGTCGGCGGCCGCGACCCGTTCGCGTTGCAGCCGGTACGCCAGGTCACCGGCCTCCGCGCCGAGGCGGGCGAGCACTTCCAGGTCGCTGGCCCGGGTCGTCTGGCGGGCGCTCTCGGTCAGCGCGAGGCCGGCGAATCCGATGACGGCGACCAGTGGCGCCGCCACGATGAGGCGCATCCGGCCGGCGATCTTCCAGCCGCGCTGGCGGGTCGGGTAGGGTCGGGCCGCGTGGGACCTCGTGCTCGACGCCAAGATTGACTCCCGCGACTCGTCGATGACGGTCTATACGCACCTTGCCGAATGCAAGTCCCATTCCGCCGGAACCCGCGCTCGGAGGCCAGACCTCGCGGTGGTACAAACTGGCCGTACCAGCATCTGTACCCAGAGTCAGCGACCGGTGGCGCGCTGCCTCCGGCCGATGTGGGACGCGCTCAGGGCTGATCGTCGAGGCGCTCGGGCCCGCGCTGTGGTGTCGCGTCGTCCGCCTCGGGTTGGCTGCTGAGCACCTGACCGATCAGCTCGCGCAGCTCGTCGATGGCGTCCACCACGGCGCCCGGGTCGCGCGCGTCGCGACGACCGCGCTGGCGTGGCACGGGTGGGTCGAGGCGTGCCAGGTCCGACGACCGTGGGCCCCGTCGTCCGTCGGCCGCCAACTGCTCGGCCGCGACCTGCGGCCACAGCGCGGCCAGCCGACCGCCGGTGTCGAGCACGTCGTCGCAGCGGACCGCGAACTCCTGGCTGCCGAAGCGGCGGCCCGACTCCACCGCCGCGACCGTCTCCCGGCTGAACCGCACCAGGTCCGCCAGGGCGCGTTGGGTCAGTCCCCGTCGAACCCGGCAGGCGCGCAGCTCCCACCGGAACTGTTGGCTGGGCGCGGAGTGAGCAGCGCTCGACGGGGGCGTGTGCTCCATGCGCTCACCTTCGTGGCACCCGCGAATCAGCAGCGGGTAGCAGATCGAGTCTGGCCGATGGGCTGAACATTCACAGGGGGCAATTCTTAACCCATGACACGATGGGTGTGAAGACGTGCGCGATGAATTGTCGCGCAATGCGCGACAGATCGACGCGCCCGACTCGTCCCCAGGTGTCGGTAGCGTCCTGCCGATAGGACCCTGCCGCCGCGCCGGCCGGCACCACCGCGGCCCGCCCGTCAGGCGGCCTGTGCCGGGGCCGGAGCGGCCGGGGTTGCCTCCGGGACGTCGGCGGGCGCGTGGATGTCGATTGTCGCGAGAAGAGCGTCGTGCGCCCGGAACGACACATTGGGTGTGAACGAACGGCGATGCTCGGGGGAGAGGCGCAGGCCGGGAATGGCTGCGGCCAGTTGTGTGAGAGCGATGCCGGCCTCCAGTCGCGCCAATGCCGCACCGATACAGAAATGCGGTCCGTGGCCGAATGACAGGTGATCGGCGGCGTCCGTACGGTATGGATCGAACCGGTCCGGTCGGGCGAACACCAACGGGTCCCGGTTGGCCGCCCCGATCATCAGCAGGCAACGTGCGCCCGCCGGAATGGTGACCTCGCCCAGGGTGACGTCCCGACGGGTCACCCGCAGCCAGCCGTCGATGGCGGGCGCGAACCGGAGGGTCTCGGCCACGAAGGCGGGCACGGATCGCGGGTCGTCGACGAGGGCCCGCCACCGGTGCGGGCTGGACAGGGCCGCGTCGAGCGCGTGGGCGAGCAGCCCGGCGGTCGTCTCGTGCCCGGCCACCAGGAGGTTGAAGGCGAGGCTCGCCACCTCCGTCACGGTCAGCACGTCGTCGTCATCGTCGCGGTAGGTCAGCGCCCGACTGATGAAGTCGTCACCGTCCACCCCGCTGTCGAGTCGCTGCCGCACCAGGTCCTGGCAGTAGCGCCAGAACTCCAGCAGGCCCCGGGCCAGGCGTACCTGCTCGTCCGGGTCCGGTTGCCCCCAGATGAGGGCCACCTGGCCGTCCGCCCAGCGTCGGATGCGGTCGACGTCGGCGTCGGGAACCCCGAGGATGTCCAGGATGACCAGCAGCGGAAGCTCGGTGGTGAACTCCCTGACGAGATCCACCCGCCGGCCCTGCTGGGCGACGAGCCGGGACACCAGGTCCTCGACGCGGCGGCGCACGATCCGGCCGTACTCCGCCTCGGCCCGCTCGGCGGTGTTGGCGAAGGTCGCCCGGAGGGCGCGGCGGGTACGGGGATGCACCGGTGGGTCGGCGGCGGCCGTGGTCGGCGGCGCGTCGATCTGCGTGACGACGCTCATCGCCGCCGGGCAGACCTCGTACACCGGGGCGAGGGTGAGGGCGTTGCCGAACGTCGTGGCGTCGGCGAGGGCCCGCCGGACGTCCGCGTGCCGACTGATCAACCACAGGCCCAGATCCTCGGCGTACAGCGCCCGGCCGGGATCGTCGAGAATGCGTCGCCAGGTGGCGGCCGGATCGCTGAGATAGGCTCCTGAGTACGGATTCAACTGCATCGAATGCCTCCTGACACGCCGCACGAAATCAGCGGCGCTCGCATTCCGTCCGTCGCGCGAGGCGGGCCGACAATGGTGGGCATCCGCCGCCTGCTCCTCACGGTGCGCTGCTCCGATGCGTAAGTCAAGATTGGTGCTTATCTATTTATTGATGCTGTCATTTGTCGAATGCAGGACCACATCGGCCCTCGCCTGCTGCATCTTGCAGGCCGGTGCTTGCCCCGATCCGTCGTACCCGCGCTTCCCCATTTCCGGGCAACGATCGCCCGGGCCCCGCGTGACGCCACGGCGCCCGCCGTCGGCCGGGGCACGGCCGACGGCGGGCGCGGATGGACCGATCAGGAGTACGGAAGGCGCAGCACCGACTGGTTGCCGATGCCCAGGGTGGTGGGGTTGTTGCCGATGGCCGACCAGACCTCCACCCGGACCGTGCCGTTGCTCAACGTGCCCAACGTCCCGGTCGCCGAGGCCAGGCCGGCGCTCTGCGTGTAGTGCTCGTAGCCGGTGACCGGGTCGGTGGCGAAGTAGCGCCACGTCTCCGTCCGGTCCCAACTGCCGTTGCCGGTCAGGTCGTAGGAGACCCGCACCTGCGTGCCGTTGCCGACGGCCGTTCCCGCGTCCACGAACAGGTCGAACGCGGTCTGCGCCCCGGAATAGGTGAGGTTGAGGCCGGTCGCCGTGAAGACCTGGGCGTTCGTCGGCGTACCGTCGTGGTTGCCGTTGGCGGCCGCGACCGTCGTCGTGGTCGCGCTGCCGGCGTTGCCCAACCCGCCACCGGCGAGCAGGTACCGCGTCGGCGAGCCCGAGCTGGGCGGCGGCGTGGTGGGCGGCGCCGTGGTGGGCGGCGCCGTCGTCGGTGGCGCCGTCGTGGGCGGCGCGGTCGTGGGCGGCGCGCTGGTCGGTGGTACGCCGCCGGAGGCGTTGCCGCCGCTCCAGGTGTACGCCCCGGTGGTGGCCGTCCGTCCGGCCCCCACCGTGAGCCGCGTGCCGTTGGAGAAGGTGACGGTGATGGGGTTCGCGGTCGGGTTCGACGCCACGTAGGTGCGCGCGCCATTACGGGAGAAGACCGCGCTGAGCGGGTGGTTGGCGCTGACCGTCGTGTCGACGGTGCCCAGCGCGGCGAGGTTGCGGATCCAGTGGAAGGTGTGCGCCCGACTCTCGCCCTCCTCCGGGGTGTAGCCCGGGTTGGCGCGCAGGTTGGCCAGGGCCGCGTCGGGGTCGCCGAGGGCCTGGAACTGCCACAGGATGTCCTGCCACACCGTCGGCGGCCCGCCGTTGTTGCGGACCAGCTCGGCGTAGTTGGTGCGCACGTACGCCGGGTTGGCGCCCAGGTAGAGGTGCCCGCCGGTGACCGGCAGCAGGTTGATGCCCTGGATCATCTCCGGCTCGCCGCTGAACCAGGTGGCGTACGCCCCACCGTCGCCCCAGACCATGCCGACGGTGGAGTGGCCGAAGGCGGCCGGGAAGTTCTGGTCGCTGACGTCGAACCAGTACTCCTGGATCGCGGCGGCCTGCGTCGTGTAGAGGAAGATGCCGGCGTCCCGGACGGCGGTGTCGCCGGTGACCTGCCCCCACTGGATGAGGGCGTTGGCGAAGTTCATCCCCTCCGAGGACGACTCCTGGTTGTTGCCGGAGCCGAACGAGCCGTGCCCGGACGCCCAGTCGTGCCCCGCGTAGATGTCGAAGTCCCGCAGGTACGGGAAGCGGGTGTCGTCGCGACGGTAGTTGTTGGCGTCGCGGATCAGCAGGTCCACCATGCCGCCGTACCGGCTGCTGGCGGCCCACGTCGGGTCGAACTTGGCCAGCGTCGCGGCGGCGGCGATGTAGTAGCCGTAGTGGAAGTGGTGGTCGTTGAGCTCCTGGTCCGAGCCGTACGACGCCGGGTAGCCAATCAGGGTGCCCCAGTTGGCGTCGTAGTAGAAGAGCTTGCTGGTCTTGCCCGTGGAGGCGGTGAGCCAGTCGGTGAGCGTGGAGCGGATCGCGTTCAGCGCGCTGTCGCGGGTGGTGGTGTCGTTGACCAGGTCGGCGATCTCGGCGATCCGGGCGGCCCGGCCGAGGCCCTTGCCGGTCCAGTACGTGTCGTTGCCGCGCTGGTCCATCGGGTTGCTCCGGGCTGCGGCCAGGTGACCGGTCAGCGTGGACAGGTCCGATCCGCTGCCGTCGCCGACGGCCGGCAACTCCGGCAGCACGCCCTGGAACGTCATGGCGGTACGGAACTGGCTGATGCCGGTGAGGACCTTTATCCGGCCCCGCGCCGACGGGTAGGTCGGCGTGATCGGGGTCGAGCCGGCCAGCGACTTCCACTGGTGCGGGTAGAGGCTCACCACGGTCTGCGTGGCGCTGCCCTCGCGAGCGGTGGTGGTGAAGGCGTACGTCGTGCTCAGGCCGTTGGTCGACGGGTCGTAGGAGTAGGAGACCCGGGTGCCGGTGACGTGGGCGTGCGCGTACCGGCCGTAGGTGGTGGCCAGGTCGGCGCGCTCACTGGCGCTGGCCGTCGGGGGCAGCAGGGCCACCGAGAAGTAGCCGCGACCGGCCAGGGTGGAGGAGATACGGCCGCCGCTGACGGTCCAGCTCGCGCCGCTCGGGGCGTACGCCACGTAGTCGTGGCCGTTGACCCGGAAGCCGATGGTGGTCCCGCTGTTGGACCACACCTCGGGGGTGCCGGACGTGCCGATCACCGCGTCCCCGCCGGTGGCCTGGAAGTACGCGAACGGCAGGCCGTGGCCGATGGTGGCGCGCAGGGTGCGGGCACCGTCGCTCCAGTACGGGCTGACCGTCCAGTCGGTCCAGCCGTCCACCTTGACCTGAGGCGCGGCGAGCCCGGCCACGCCGACACGGATGTCCTGGACGTACGGGTAGTGGTACTCGCCGACGCCGGTCGCGGTGCCGCTGATGGCGGGGGTGGAGTTGGCCGAGAAGCCGAGCCCGTCGGTGAACGTGTCGTACGAGGTGGGGTGGGCGTGCAGGGGCTCGCTGAAGGCGCAGTCGGTGCGCTTCCACAGCAGCGAGGACCACCAGTCGTTGGTGGGCACCGCTCCGGCGGGCGCGTTGGCGGTGGCGAACTGCCGGGGGTTGCTGGACATCTGCCCGCAGCCGGTGGGGAGAGCGCCGACCGGGGTGGTGGTGTAGCTGCCGGCGCCGACTCCGGCGGCCTCGGCGGCACGGGTGACGGGGATCGTGAGGCCACCGACGACCAGGGCCAGGGCGGTGGCGGCTGCCAGCGCCCATCGGCGGTGGGGGACGGGAGGTTTCATGGTGCCTCCATCGCGCGTCCGGGCGCGGATCGTGCCGCCCCGGCGCCTTGCGTCTGAATTGTGGAAAACGTCGATCGAGAGAGCGCTCTCTTAGACGGCACGGTAATCGACCGTCGAGATTCCCGTCAATGTGTCCGTCCGGTTGCGTGCGGATGTCGCGAACTGACCGGGGTTACCAGCCGACCCCGTCCAGCTCGGCCTGCAGCGCCTCCGGCGCACGCATCCGCCAGGCGTCGGTCATCAGCTCGGTGAGGCGGTCGACGTCGACGGCCGCCAGGCGCAGCAGCACCAGCGGCAGGCCGTCGTACCCGGGCGTGGTGAAGAAGACGTCGGCCTCACCGAGCAGCAGCGCCTGCTTCTCGGCCTCGTCCCCGACGAACAGCACCGCGATGTCGCGGCGGATCACCCGTGGCCGGCCGGGCGTGCGCTCCGGATAGGACCAGATGAAGCCCTTGTCGGCGACCCGGAAGTCGAAGCCCTCGCTGTCGATCTCGACCGTGTGGGGCAGAGCCAGGGCCAGGCGGCGGACGTCGTCGGCGTCAGCCACCGGGACCCCGCACGTCGCGCGCCATCCGCATGGGCCGAGAGTACGCACCGGTACCGACAAGACTCAGCCGGACAGGTCGACGGCCGCGGCGCCCACGACCACCCGGTCGGCCTCGCGCTGGACGTAACCGATCACCGTGGCCTGGCCCGGGTCGAGGTCAGGCGGCACGGCCAGCTCCACCTGCCCCCGCTCGCCGTGCAGGGGTGTCGACGCGAAGGCGCGTACGACGTTATCCTGCCGCAGCGTCCGGCCGGCGTTCTCGCCACGGGCGATCGCGCTGTCCAGGCCGCGCTGCACGATCGCCACGTTCACCACCGCGCGCTGCGGCGGCCGCTCGACCCGGTAGTCCAGGACCAGCGGCGTGCCGCCTCCGCCGACCTGCGTCACCGACACCGTCAGGGGCGCGGAGGCGGCCGACGTCAGGGCGGACGCGATGGCGCTCGCCGCCCGGCCCCGGTCGGAGCCGACGAACTCCACGGCGCCGTTGACGATCATCTGCGGGGTGTAGAGACGTCCGGAGCCGAAGGCGTGGGCGTACGCCTCCTGCCGTGCGGTGTGTGCCGCGTCCGCGAACTGGTCGGGCCAGCCCAGGTCGTCCCAGTAGTCCACGTGGAAGCCGAGGGCGAACACCGGCTCCCCGCGCGTGCGGGCGTCGCGCTCGATCTCGGTGAGCAGCTCCTCGGCGGGCGGGCAGCTGTTGCAGCCCTGGGAGGTGAACAGCTCGACGACGGCGACACCGCCACCGGTCGCCGTCGACGGGTTGTCCGGCGATGGGTTGGTCATGTCACGTCTCCTCCCCGAGGCCTGCGGGCCGCTCTGCGATTCCCGTTACCGCGCCGACAACGCCTGGGCAGCGAGGCGGTTCCGGCTCCTGGTGCGCCTCTTGTAGCACAAATCCACCGTTACGCGCGGCGATGCCACTTACGGGTAAGTAGCCGCGAAGTGGGATCTTCCTCCGATACCTTGCGAAGGAGAGAAAAACTCTCATTCGTCGTGAGTTGCGGCTAAGGAGATCAGTGATGAAGCGCAGCGTAGCGCTAGCGGCGGCCCTCCTGGTGGGTCTGACCAGCGCCGGAACACTTCCCGGGGCCGCCTTCGCGGACGGTGGGCCCGCAGGTGGCCACGATGACCGTGGGGGACGCGGACACCACCGGGGCAGCGAGGGCGCGGTCTTCGTCCAGACCAACAAGGCCGAGGGCAACACCATCAAGGTGTACGAGCGCGACGAGGACGGCCAGCTCAGCAAGGCGGGGGAGTACGAGACCGGCGGCCTCGGCGGCTTCACGATCGGCGCGCCGGTCGACGCGCTGGCGTCGCAGGGTTCGTTGATCTACCACCGTGGGCTGCTGTTCGCCGTTAACGCCGGCAGCAACACCGTCACCGTCTTTGACGTCGACGGCACCCGGCTGCACAAGCGGCAGGTGATCTGGTCCGGAGGCCTGCTCCCGGTCAGCGTCACGGTCCGCGACCACCTCGTCTACGTGCTCAACGCCGGTGGCGAAGGCTCGGTGCAGGGCTTCGAGCTGGACAAGGGGCGGCTGTCGCCGATCCACGGCGCCAACCGCTCGCTCGGCCTGCACAACGGCAACCCGCCGGCGTTCATGAGCGCTCCCGCCCAGCTCAAGATCGACCCGGAAGGCGAGTTCGTCCTGGTGTCGACCAAGAGCGCGAACGTCATGTTCAGCTACGAGATCGGCCGCCACGGCGAGCTGTCCCGCAACCCGGTGATCAGCGACGCCGGTTCCGTGCCGTTCGGCTTCACGTTCGACAGCGAGGACTCGGTGCTGGTCACCGAGTCCGGCAGCAACGAGGTCAGCCGCTTCGAGATCGACGACGACGGCGCCCTCGACCAGTTCGGGCCGTCGGTGCCGAACGGCCAGCAGGCGCCCTGCTGGATCCAGCGGGTCGGCGAGTACTTCTACGTCGCCAACGCCGGCAGCTCCACGATCAGCGCCTACAAGGTTGACGACGACGGCAAGCTCCAGCTCGTGCACGGCGTCGCCGCCGACACCGGCGGAGGGTCGATCGACATGACCACCAGCGACGGCTTCCTGTACGTCCAGAACGCCGCCGCCGGCAACGTGCAGGGCTACGAGGTGAACGACGACGGCTCGCTGCGCCTCGTCACCACCGTCGAGGGCCTGCCGAAGTTCACTGACGGCATCGGCATGGAGGGCATCGCCGCCTCCTGACCGTCGACACCCCGCTGGTCCCGGTCGCCACCCGGCCGGGACCAGCGCACGTCTCCGGCCAGCCCGAACATGACAACTGTGTGACAAATCAGCCCGTGGGCCGATCGCCGGTTTCGGCGGGGCCGGGCGCGGGGCAACCAGACGTCGCTGACGACAACACATTCGGAAGGGACGGCCCCCGTGGAAATCCAGGGCTTCTTCACCGCCATCATCATCGGCCTGGTCATCGGCGCCCTCGGTCGCCTCGTGGTTCCCGGCAAGCAGAACATCTCGATCGTGCTCACCCTCGCGATCGGCGTGCTCGCCGCGATCCTCGGCACGCTCGTCGCCGGTGGACTCGGCGTCGACGACACCGCCGGCATCGACTGGATCGAGCTGCTCCTGCAGGTCGTGTTCGCCGCGATCGGTGTGGCCGGCGCCGCCGCCGTGTTGGGCCGGCGGCGCTCCTGACGCCCCGCTCCCTCGGGGGCCCGCCGGCCCCCACGCGCCCGTGGCGACGGCTGGCCGCCACGGGCGCTGTGCTTGGATGATCCGGTGCAGTTCACCGTGACAGACGTGCCCGCGCGGGAGCGGTTCGAGGCGCGCGACGAGACGGACGCGGTCGCCGGCATCGTCACCTACCAGCTGACGGGCGCCATCATCGCCTACACCCACACCAAGGTCGATCCGGCGTACGAGGGTCGGGGCGTCGGCTCGACCCTGGCGCGCGCCGTCATGGACGACGCGCGCGCCAAGGGCCGCAGCGTGGTGCCGATCTGCCCGTTCCTCGCCGAGTGGCTGGTGAAGCACCCCGAGTACGAGGACATCGTCGTACGGTCCACCCGCAAGGTGAAGTAGCCCCGCGCTCAGTGCCAGTCGCTGATCGCGACGTCGTCCGGCGCCGGCCTCCCGCGCCCCGTCTCCACCAGCTCCTTCAGGCTCATCAGGAACGTGGCCCACTTGGTGCTGCAGTGGTGCATGAACTCGACCGGCTCACGCCAGCCCCTGTGGGCGAACAGGACGATCGTGTAGTCGCCCCGCTGGTCAAGGTGCCAGTCGACCTCGGTGCCGACCCATTCCTCGGGGCCCCCGGTGACCCGCCAGCGGACGTGGCCGCGGGGTTCCAGGTCAAGGACCTGCATGTCGAAGCCACCGACGTCGCCGAACCGGAAGGCCAACTGCCCGCCGACCTCGCTCGTGCCGACCGTGTCGGTCGTCCACCAGCCGGCGAGGCCGTGCGGGGTGGCCACCGCGCGGTAGACGTCGTCGAGCGGGGCGACGACGCCGACCCGGTGCAAAATGTCGACCATCTCATTCTCCCTGGGTGTCGGTGCGGTGACGTTCGATCGTCTCGGCGATCCGCTTGATCCGGCGCAGGCGGGCGTCCCAGGTAGCCCCGACGGTGTTCAGTTGGGCGACCGCGCGGGCCAGTTGCGCCTCGTCGACCTGATAGTGACGCTCCCGACCGGCGGGAGCGGAGTGGATCAGGCCCACCCGGTCCAGGACGGCCAGGTGCTTCGAGACGGCCTGGCGGGTGACGGGAAGTCGCTCGCTCAGTGACGTGGCCGTGCCGGGCCCGCCGGTGAGCAGCAGGTCGATCATGCTGCGCCGGATGGGATCGCCGATCGCCGACCACAGGGCGTCGTCGACTGCCGTGGTCATGACGTGGCGACCAGCCGGGTGACGTACGTGCCGAGGTTCGGGACGTAGTGGTTCCACCCGTTGACGTGGTCCTGGTACTGCTTCTCCAGCATGGCGACCTCCCAGCCCATCTCGCGGAACCCGGTCTCCGTCATCCGGAGGCGGGTCCCCGTGGCGGTCGGAACGAGGTCGAAGGTGACCAGCAGCGACTGTCCGCCGCGGTCCGGCTCGGTGAAGCACCACCGGAAGGAGAACCGCTTCGGCGGGTCCACGTCGACGACGGCCAGGTCGACGGTCGTCGTCGCGCCGGTCTGCGCGTCGCGCCACACCAGCTCGCCGGGCGCGCCCGCGACCGGTTCGAACCGGGCGTCGTCGGGCCACCACTCCCGTACGTGCTCGGGCTGGCTGATCACCTCGAAGACCACCTCGGGTGAGGCGTCGACGTCAATGTCGCGTTCGATGACTCCGTACTCCATGCGTACCACCCTTTCGCAACCTTTGGTTGCGTAACGGTACAACGGGCCGGCGGCGACGTGCAACCTTTTGTTGCACGTCGGCGCGGCGGGTTTCCCGGCGGGCACGGAGCGTGCGACGGCGGTACGGTCCAGGCTGGGTGACCTGTCCGGCCCGCACCGTCGTCCCTCCACGACCCCGGGAGACCTGAACGATGACTGCCTCCGTTCTCCGTGCCCTGCACCACGACCGCCCGGTCGGCGACCCGCTCGTCCTGCCGAACGCCTGGGACGCGGGCAGCGCCCGGGTCTTCGCCGACGCCGGCTTCGACGCGCTCGCCACGCCCAGCGCCGGAGTCGCGGCCTCCCTCGGCTACGAGGACGGCGCGACCCCGGCCGCCGAGATGTTCGCCGCGGTGGCGCGGGTCGTCCGGGCCGTGTCCGTGCCGGTGTCCGCCGACGTCGAGGACGGGTACGGGCTGACGCCCACCGAGCTGGTCGAGCGGCTGCTGGAGGCCGGTGCCGTCGGCTGCAACCTGGAAGACTCCGAGGGGCACGCCACGCTCAAGGACCCGCAGCGGCACGCGGACTGGCTGGCCGAGGTGCGCGCGGCGGCCGGCGACGCGCTCGTCATCAACGCGCGCGTCGACACCTTCCTGTTCGGCACCGGCGACCCGGCCGACGCGATCGCCCGCGCGAAGCTCTACGTGGCGGCCGGGGTCGACTGCGTCTACCCGCTGCGCGCGCCCATCGAGGTCCTTCCGGCACTGCGCGAGGGCGTCACCGGCCCCATCAACATGGCCGCCGCGCCGAACCGGGAGTCGGTGGCCGAGCTGGCCCGCAGCGGCGCGACCCGCATCACCTTCGGCCTGGGCCTGCAACGGTACGCGATGGGCGCGATCGGCGACCTGGCGGCGCACCTGCGGGCCTAGGGTCGGTGTCCCCGAGACCGTCGCGTCGCCGCACCCGGCCTCGGGGACACGCCGAGTCCGGATCGTGTCAGCCGTTGAAGTCCGTCATCAGCCAGATCCGGTCGAAGGCACGCTCGGCCAGGTCCGCATGCTTGATCATGAAGTTGACGACGATCAGCGTCTCCCCGAACGCGTCACCCACCTGCCCCTCGTCCAGCCAGACGGTGGCCAGCACGGTGTGCTCGGTGGCGTCGAGGATGGGATTGTCCGCGCCGCCGGTGCTGGCGGCGCCGTAACCGCCGAGGGAGAACTCGTAGTCGTTGTCCTCGAGGTACCACATCACCTCCCCGATCGCCTCCTCGACCTCGTCGTCCAGGCGTAGGTCGAACGGCGCCTCGCGCTCATTCTCCGGAAGGCTCCAGCCGGCACGAGCGTGCAGCGGGACCGGATCGAAGACCGGCACCCCGGGGCTGGGGCGCTCGGCCACCGCAGTGCCGGCCGGCACATGCACGACCCGGCACCGGGTGGGCGTGAAGCGCGGCTCGACGAAGAACAGCAGCGACCCGTCGGTCGGCAGGTCGAGGTCGTGCCCGTGCGAGGGGATCGCGGCGAGGTCGAGCGTCAACACGAGACACTGCCCGGGCGGCCACTCCTCGCCCCGCGGCAACGCCGCGAGACCGCCGAACCGACCGACGACAGGCAGGCCGTCGCCCTTCGGAACCAGCTCCGTCTGTGGTCGGGCCAGCCGCACCCAGCGCTCGATCTCGTCCGCCGGCACGCCCTGCTCCCGGGCCGCGGCCCGGAACTCCTGTCGTACGTCCATGGCCGGGCATTGTGCCGGAAAGATCCGACAGGCATCGGGCCACGACCGCCACGCGGGTTCGACGCCGCGCCGGGCTGCGCCTTTTCAGGCGGCGTCGACGCGGGCGGCCAGGGCGTCCACGAGTCGGCGGGCGGAGCCGGCCAGGTTCCACCGGCCGGCCAGGTCGAGCAGCCGCTCCGGGTCGGCGGGGGCCGTCGGCAGCGCGGTGGGCAGCTCCGGCAGGGCCACGTCCAGGGCCACCCGGACCACCGTCGGCGCGACGGCCAGGTAGTCGCGGGCGCCCGCCAGCTTGGTACGCAGACCTGGCGCGAACGACGAGTCGGAGTCGTCCAGCGCGGCCAGGACGCCGTCGATGCTGCCGTACCGCTCGATCAGCCGCGCGGCGGTCTTCTCGCCGACGCCCGGCACCCCGGGCAGCCCGTCGCTGGGGTCGCCGCGCAGGGCGGCGAAGTCGGCGTACCGATCGGCCGGCACGCCGTAGCGGGCGCGCACCACCGCGTCGTCGCAGTCGTCGAGCTTGGCCACACCGCGCCCGACGTAGAGCAGGCGCACGTCCCGGGAGTCGTCGACGAGTTGGAACAGGTCCCGGTCGCCGGAGACCACCTCGACCGGGCCCGGCTGGGTCACCGACAGGGTGCCGAGCACGTCGTCGGCCTCGTAGCCGTTCGCGCCCACGGCGGTGATGCCGACCGCGTCGAGGACCTCCAGGATCATCGGCACCTGGGGGGAGAGCGTGTCGGGGACTACCTCGCCGCCCTGCGGGGCCACCCGGTGCGCCTTGTACGACGGCAGCAGCTCGACCCGCCACGCCGGTCGCCAGTCGTAGTCGAGGGCGCACACCATCCGGTCTGCGCCGCGACCACGGATGAGCGTGGCGAGCATGTCGAGGAAGCCACGCACCGCGTTGACGGGTGTGCCGTCCTCGGCGCGCGCGGCGGACTCCGGAATGCCGAAGTACGCCCGGAAGTAGAGGCTGGGTGCGTCGATCAGCAGGATCGGGGATCGGTGTGCCACGCCCGACAGCCTGGCACAGGCCTCCGACGATCAGCGGTACGCCCGGCCGCCCGGCGGCGTCAGCGCCGTTCGTCGTGCCGGTAGACGGTGTCGCGGCGGGCGAGGTGCTGCACCACGTAGCTGGTCACCAGCAGCAGGATCGCGACCACCACCTCGACCCAGGCGGCGACGCCGTCGGCCACGGTCAGGCCGATCACGAGCAGGACCAGGCCGACGAGGGCGAGGACTCCGGCCCACAGTTGCCGACGGCGACGGGTCGCCGCCCGGTTCGCGTCGTTCGCTGCCACGTCCGTCCTCCCTGCTCGGGAGCCACCCGCGCGGACAGCCCGATCCCAGGCTATGGCCCCTTTCCCGGTCCTACCTGGGAAACCAGCGTGCGGGCCGGCCCGGGGACGGCGCAGACTGCCGGTGTGGCGTTCCTTCCCGGTCTGGTGCTGGCCCGCCGGTACCACGACGAGGTGGTCGCGCCGATCCTGCGCGCTCGCCTCCCTGGCCTGCGGTACGCGGCGGGGCTGCTCGACGGTGGCTCGGAGGTGCTCGGCCTGGACACGGCCCGGTCCACCGACCACGACTGGGGTCCCCGGGTGCAGGTGTTCGTCGGGCTGCCCGACGTCGCCGCGATCCCGCGGCTGCACGCCGCGCTGGAGGCTGACCTGCCGACGGAATTCCTCGGCTGGCCCACTCGCTTCGCAGGTGACGACGGTCGACTGGGCGTCGCCGACGCGGCCGGGACGCGGCACGGGATCGCGGTCGCCGAGGTGGCCGGTTGGTGGCGTCGACGGCTCGGGTTCGACCCGATGGCCGGGGTCGCCACGGCGGACTGGCTGGCGAGCCCGACGCAGCGGCTCGCCGAGGTGACGGGCGGCGCGGTCTTCCACGACGGGCTCGACGGGGCCCTGACGGCCCGGCGGGACGCGGTGCGGTGGTATCCGCCGGACGTGTGGCGGTACGTCCTGGCGGCGGTGTGGACCCGGGTCGCGCAGGCTGAGCACCTGCCCGGCCGGTGCGCCGAGGTCGGCGACGAGTTGGGCAGCCGGATCGTCACCGGGGGCCTGGCCCGAGACCTGCTCCGGCTCGGTCTGCTGCTGCGTCGGCGCTGGCCGCCGTACGACAAATGGCTCGGCACGGCCTTCGCCGGGCTGCCCGACGCGGCCCCGGTGGTCGCGGCGCTGGCCGAGGCGGTCGGCCCGGGCGACTGGACCCGACGCCAGGCTGGTCTGGTCGAGGCGCTGGAGACCCTGGCCGGGTGGACCGACGGGACTTCCCTGGCAGCGCCGGTACGCGCCCGTGCCGTGCCGTTTCACAACCGGCCGTTCCTGGTGCTGCGTGCCGAGCGCGTCGCCGCCGCGCTACGCGCCGCCGTGACTGACCCGACCGTGCGTGACCGACCGCTGTGGGGCGCGGTCGACCAGTACGTGCACAGCGTCGAGGTGCTCGGCGACGCGACCAGGGCTCGTCGGGTGGCCGACGGTCTGTTCTCGGGTGCGCTCACCGATCAGCGGTGACGGCCGGACGCCGGCTCTCGTCGCGGTCGTGGTCGGTGAGGTCGTGCAGGTGTCGGACGGGGGAGAGCAGCAACGCCAGGGGCGCGCAGATCAGGGTCGCCGCGACGACGAACAGGGTGGTGCGGGCGCCGAGCGGGCCGGCCAGCGCGCCGGCGACGAGCCCGCCGACCGGGATCGCGCCCCAGGAGACGAAACGTACGGTCGCCATCACCCGCGAGAGCAGCTCGGGTGGGCTGGCGATCTGCCGGTACGTGCGGGTGGTCACGCTGAGCACGACCGTGCCGAGGGAGAAGACGATGCTGCCGGCGGCGAAGGCCACGTACGCCGGCCAACCGGTGCCCCCGGGAATCAGGAACGCGCCGACGACCGTCGTGAACCCGGCGGCGACCAGCGCGCGGGCGCTGCCGAGCCACCTGGTGATCCGGGTGGTGAGGGCGGCGCCGACCAGCGCGCCGACACCCTCGACGGCGAGCAGGACGCCGACCAGGCCGGGTGGCGCGTGCAGGTCGCGGACCAGATAGAGCGGGTGCAGCGCGAACTGGGCGCCGCAGACAAAGTTCATGGCCGTCGCGGCCCACATGCACGGCCCGATGACCGGGTGGTACGCGGCGTAGCGCCAGCCCTCGCGGATCAGCGCACCGACCGGCGGCCAGTGCTCGGGCGCGTCGACGCGGCGCGCGGGCAGCGTACGCAGGAGAGCCGCGGAGACGAGGTAGCTGGCCGAGTCGACGAGCAGGGTGGGCACCGCGCCGAGCGCCTGCACGGCGAGTCCGCCGAGCGATGGGCCGCTGAGCAGGGTCGCGGCGTGGGTGGCCGAGGTGAGGCTGTTGCGCGACTGCAACTGCTCGCGTTCGACGATGCTGGGCAGGAAGGTCGAGTTGGCCACGTCGAACAGCACGTTGGCGAAGCTGACGACCAGCGCGGTGATCACCAGGTGGGTCACCGTGAGCTGCCCCCACCACCAGGCCAGTGGGATCGACGCGACGGCGAGCGCCCGGGCCAGGTCCGCACCGACCTGGGCGCCGCGCAGCGGCAGGCGTTGCACGATGACACCGGCCGGTAGGCCGATCACGATCCAGGCGACGTAGCTGGCCGCGGCGATCAGACCCATCTGCCAGGCGGAGGCGTCCAGGACGACCAGCGCGGTCAGCGGCAGGGCCACCGCGCCGACCGCCGACCCGACCATGCTGGTCGTGCCGGCGGTCCACCAGCGCCAGAACACCCCGGCCCGTTCGTCGACGTGCATGTCGTCGGCCCCCGTTCGTCGCGCCGCGGTGTTCCCGGTGTTAGTGCGTTCCTTTCTGGAACGGACTATAGTCGCGTCAGGACAGAGGGGGGAAGCGGGTGCGACGGGAGGATCTCGCCGACGCGGACTGCGGCATCGCGCAGGCGCTCGGTGTGCTGGGGGACTGGTGGACATTCCTCATCGTGCGCGACGTCGCCGGCGGCACGACCCGCTTCGACGCGCTCCAGCGCGAGCTGGGCGTCAGCCGGCGGGCGTTGACCGAACGCCTGGCCGCGCTGGTGGAGCACGGCGTGCTGGAACGTCGTCCGTACTCCGCGCACCCGCCCCGGCACGACTACCTGCTCACCGCGCGGGGCGAGGGCCTGTTACCGGTGCTGATCGCCCTACAGGACTGGGGAACGAGGCACCTGATGAGTGACGGGGAACTGACCGCGACCGCCGACGACGCCTCCGCCGAGGCCCGACGGGTGCACCACCTCGTCGGGCGGCGACTGCCCGAGGTCGTCCTGCCCGGGCCGGACGGACGGCCGGTCCCGGTGGCCACGCCGGACGCCTGGAGCGTCCTCTACCTCTTCCCGGGCGCCTACGCGCCGGGCGTGAACGCCTATCCGCCCGGGTGGGCCGACATTCCGGGCGCGCGGGGCTGCACCCTGGAGTCGACCACCTACGCCGACCGGTATCCGCGGTTCCGGGACCTCGGGGTACGGGTGTACGGCATCAGCACCCAACGACCGGACCAGCTCGCCGACTTCACCGCGTACGCCGGGTTGCCCTTTCCGCTGCTGTCCGACGAGGACGGTCGGCTCGCGGCGGGCCTGCTGCTGCCCACCTTCCGGGCCGGCGGGGTGACCCGCTTCAAGCGACTGACGATGCTGGTCGATCCGACGTCGGTGGTGCGGGCGGTGCAGTTCCCGGTCACCGATCCGGCCGGGTCGGTCGACGAGATGCTGGCCCTGGCCCGCGACCACGCGACGATCCCCGGCTGACACGGTCGTCAACCGGGGATCGGGGCGTACGGGTCGGGTCAGGCCGGGAGCGTCCAGCGCTGGTTGGCGCCGGCGAAGCACTCCCAGATCTGCAGGCGGGCGCCGTCGGCCGAGGTGTTGTCGGTGACGTCGAGGCACTTGTTGGACTGCGGGTTGCGCAGCGTGCCGTTGGGCTGCGCCTGCCACACCTGCGCGCCGCTGCCGTTGCAGTCGTACAGCTGCACCTTCGCGCCGTTGGCGGTGGAGCCGCTGGTGATGTCGGCGCACTTGCCGAGGGCGCGCAGCGTGCCGTCGGTGGCGACGGTCCAGGTCTGCGCGGCGGTGCCGTTGCAGGTGTAGATCTGGACGGCGGCGCCGTTGGCGCTGCTCGCGGCCGCCACGTCGACGCACTTGCCGCCGATCCCGGTGATCCGGCCGGTACGACCCGACGGCGGCGGGGTGGTGCCGCCCATGATGGTGTCGTACATGGCGCTCACCAGCGAGGTGGAGCCGGTGGTGTCCTGCGACAGCTCCCAGTTCATCACGCCGCCGGCGTTGGCGAGGGCCCACTGCGTCTTGCGCTTGACGGTCGGGATGCCGTTGTAGCACTGCTGCGCGCCGCCGGCCGTGGTGCAGTCCCGGTTGGCGTTGGCCGGGTCCAGGGCGACGAGCGCCGAGTACGTGTAGTAGCCGGGGCGGCTGTAGAAGGGGATGCCGAGGACGGCCTTGCTGGCCGGCAGTCCACGGGACTTCCACAGGTTGATGCTGTTGATCGACCAGTCGTAGTTGGAGTGCGGGCTGCCGCCGTCGTACGCCATGATGTTGAGCCAGTCGACCTGGCTGAACACGGCGGTCGGCACCCCGTCGAGGTAGTAGCCCTCGGAGACGACGGCTGCGGTGAGCAGCTTGCCGCGGCTGTGCATGGCGCTGCCGAGCTGGGTCATGAGCTGGGTGTAGTTGTTGGCCGAGGCGCCCGGGTCGGGGTACTCCCAGTCCATGTCGACGCCGTCGAGGTTGTACTGGTTGACGAAGTTGACCAGGTTGTTGACGAACGCCGTCCGGCTGTTCGAGTTGGCCGCGAGGGCTTCGAAGGCCGAGTCGTTGCCGTCGTTCCAACCGCCCACGGCGATGGAGACCCTGACGTTGTTGGCGTGCGCCTGGGAGACGAGCGAGGAGAGTTTGCTCGGGTTCTCCACGGCGCGCAGGCTGCCGTCGTTGTTGGGCAGCACGAAGGCGTAGTTGATGTGGGTGAGCTTGTTGTACTGGATCGTGTTGACGTTGCCGGCCCACGAGGGCATGTAGCCGACGCTCTTGAAGCCGTTCGGCAGCACCACGGCCTGCGCGGCGGTGGGGACGAGGGCGACGGTGGTGGCGGCGGTGGCCAGGGCGAGCAGGCCGGCGCTCAGGACGCGGCGCAGTGGTGAGGACATGGGGGCCTTCCCGTGGGCGGGGGACGACACCCGCCCGCGCAGGGTTGTCGCGGGCGGGACGTGCGGGGGCAGGAACGGGTGGGCCTCGAGGCAGCCAAATCTTAAAGAGTGTTAACTGTCGGCGTCAATCAACGCCGGTGGATTTCCGTCGTGGGACGTACGCGGCTTCTGGCGGCCCCCAAACGACCGTTAAGCTGACCGGGTGGGGACCGACGAGCTGTACCCGCCGGACCGGCTGGTCGCCGCGCAGCGCGCCACCGCCGCTGCCGGCCTGGACGCGCTGCTGCTCACGCCCGGCTCCGACCTGCGCTACCTGACCGGCTACGACGCCCACGCGGGGGAGCGGCTGACCTGCCTGGTGCTGCCCGCCGAGGGCGAGCCCACGCTCGTGGTGCCCCGGCTGGAACGTCCCGCCGCCGAGGCTTCGACCACCACCGGTCTGCGCATCGTCGACCACGCTGACGGCGCTGATCCGTACCCCCTGGTCGTGGCCGCCCTCGACGGCCCGGCGGCGGCGGTCGGGCTCGCCGACCGGATGTGGGCCGAGCAGGTCCTCGCCCTGCGCGCGGCGCTGCCCGGCGCCGCGCAGCGGCTCGCCGGCGACGTGCTGCGCGAGCTGCGGATCCGCAAGTCCCCGGCGGAGATCGCGGCCCTCGCCGCGGCCGGCGCGGCGATCGACGAGGTGCACCTGCGCATGGGTGAGTGGCTGCGACCCGGGCGCACCGAGGTCGAGGTCGCCGCCGACATCGCCGCCGCGATCCGCGCCGCCGGGCACGTCAGCGTCGACTTCGTCATCGTGGCGGCCGGCCCCAACGGGGCGAGCCCGCACCACGGCACCTCGGATCGGCCGATCGGCGTCGGCGAGCCGGTGGTGGTCGACATCGGCGGCACCATGCCGTCGGGCTACCGGTCGGACTGCACCCGCACCTACCTGGCGGGCGGGACCGCGCCGGCCGACTTCGTGGAGTACTACGCGGTGCTGCACGCCGCCCAGCGCGCGGCGGTGGCGGCGGTCCGGCCCGGCCTCCCCGCGGCGGCCGCCGACTCGGCGGCCCGGACGCCCATCACGGCCGCCGGATACGGCGACGCGTTCCTGCACCGCACCGGGCACGGCATCGGCCTGGACGGTCACGAGGACCCCTACCTGGTGGCCGGGAACGACCGGCCCCTGGAGGCCGGTATGGCGTTCTCCATCGAACCCGGCATCTACCTGGCGGGCCGGCACGGCGCCCGCATCGAGGACATCGTCGTCTGCACGACGGACGGCGTGCAACGGCTCAACACCACCCCCACGGAGCTCATCGCGCTATGACTGTCGACCGGATCCTCCCCACCGACGAGGCCCACGACCTGCTGGACCTCGCCAGCGAGCTGGCCGACCGTGAGCTGGCGCCCAAGGCCGCCGGCTTCGAGGAACGCGCCGAGTTCCCCCGCGAGGTGCTGCGCACGATCGGCCGCGCCGGCCTGCTCGGTCTGCCGTACGCCGAGGAGCACGGCGGCGCGGCGCAGCCGTACGAGGTGTACCTCCAGGTGCTGGAGATCCTGGCCAGTCGCTGGCTCGCGGTCGCCGAGGCGGTCAGCGTGCACACCCTGAGCTGCTACCCGGTGGCCGCGTTCGGCACCGACGAGCAGCGCCAGCTGCTGCCGGACATGCTCGGCGGCGAGCTGCTCGGCGCGTACTGCCTCTCCGAGCCGCAGGGTGGCTCCGACGCGGCGTCACTGAGCACCCGGGCGGTCCGCGACGGCGACGCGTACGTCGTCTCCGGCACCAAGGCGTGGATCACGCACGCCCACAGCGCCGACTTCTACAACATCTTCTGCCGCACCGGCGGTCCCGGCCCGAAGGGCATCTCCTGCCTGGTGGCCGACGCGGGTACCGCCGGCATCGCGCCGCAGGTGGCGGAGCGGACCATGGGGCTGCGCTCCTCGCCGGTGGCGCAGATCGCCTTCGACGGGGCACGGGTTCCGGCCGACCGGCTGGTCGGTGGTGAGGGGGCCGGGTTCACCATCGCGATGTCCGCGCTGGACTCCGGCCGACTCGGCATCGCGGCCTGCGCGGTGGGGCTCGCCCAGGGGGCGCTGGACTACGCGGTCGGGTACGCCCGGGAGCGGCAGCAGTTCGGCCGGTCCATCATCGACTTCCAGGGGCTCGGTTTCCTGCTCGCCGACGCGGCCACCCAGATCTCCGCCGCCCGCGCGTTGACGCTGGCGGCGGCGCGGCTGCGCGACGCCGGACGGCCGTACTCGATCGAGGCGGCGAAGGCGAAGCTGTTCGCCACCGACATGGCCATGCGGGTGACCACCGACGCCGTGCAGGTGCTCGGCGGGGCCGGCTACGTGGCCGACCACCCGGTCGAGCGGTACCTGCGCGAGGCGAAGGTGCTGCAGATCGTGGAGGGCACCAACCAGATCCAGCGGTTGGTGATCTCCCGGGCGCTCGCGAAGGGCTGACCAGGCGCGGGGCGGCGCGGCGGGGTTCCTCGTCGCCGTCGCGCCGATTTCCCGGTAGGTTGCTCGCCGTGGAGGAGATCGACCGCGCCATCGTCGCCGCCCTGACCGCTGACGGCCGCCTGTCGTACACCGACCTGGCCGAGCGGGTGGGACTCTCGGTGTCCGCCGTGCACCAACGGGTACGGCGGCTGGAGCAACGCGGCGTCGTCAAGGGGTACGCGGCCCGGGTCTCCTTCGAGGCGCTGGACCTGCCGTTGACCGCGTTCGTGGCGATCCGACCGTTCGATCCGTCGCAGCCGGACGACGCGCCGGAGCGGCTCGCCCACCTACCCGAGATCGACTCGTGCTACTCGGTGGCGGGGGAGGACTTCTACCTGCTGTTGGTGCGGGTGGCCAGCCCCACGGACCTGGAGCGGGTGTTGCAGGAGATCCGCACCTCGGCGAACGTGACGACCCGGACGACGGTGGTGCTGTCCACACCGTACGAGAACCGTCCTCCGAAGATCAGTGCCGGGGCGCCTGGTCGGTCGCGGTCCCGGGCGCCGGAGGAGCCGGCTGGTTCCACCGCAGGATGACCTGCCGGCCGTGCTCGTGACCGAGCGCGCTCACCGTCGCGGTGTCCAGCCGCAGTCGGCCGCCGGCGGACGGGGGCAGTCCGATCCAGCGGGCGCCGAGCACCCGCAGGCTGTGCGCGTGACCGACCAGGGCCACGGTGCCGCGGTCGAGCAGCGGGGTGACGCGGGCCAGCACGCGGTCGAGACGCTCGCCCACCTGGGCGGGTGACTCCCCGCCGGGGCAGCCGTCGGTCCAGATGTTCCAGTGCGGGTCGTCGTCGTGGATGTCGACGGTGGTGCGGCCCTCGTACTCGCCGTAGTTCCACTCGCTGAGGTCCTCGTCGACGGCGTCGACGGTGAGCCCGGCGAGCTGCGCGGTGCGCAGCGCCCGGGAGCGGGGACTGGCCAGGACGGTGGCGAAGCGCCGGCCGGCGAGGAACGCCGCGAGGGTGCGGGCCTGTCGCTCGCCGTCGGGGGTCAGCTCCAGGTCGGTGTACGAGGTGTGCCGCAGGCTGGCGCTCCAGGTGGTCTCGCCGTGCCGGATCAGCAGGAGCTCTCCCATGCGGCCAGTTAACCACCGTGGCGGTGTGGTCCGGGCTGCCCTCCCTCAACCTATCTTCCTAGGATGCCCTACCGGGTGTGCCGCCCGGCACCACCGGTTTCAGCACCGGGAGACCGGGCAAGCGAACGGCTACAACCGCCAGACCGAGGAGCGCGATGAGCTTCACCGAGAAGGCAAAGAACAAGGTCGAGCAGATGGCTGGCGCCGCGAAGGAGCGGGTCGGCGACATGACCGACAACGAGTCGATGCGTGGTGACGGCGCGAGCCAGAAGGGCGACGCGCGCGCCAAGCAGGCCGGTCAGAACATGAAGGAAGCCGGCAGCAAGATCAAGGACGCTTTCAACAAGTGACCTGAGCGGTCGTGGGGGGGGGCCGGGCCGGGGGGGCGGGGGGCCCCCCCCCCCCCCGCGCCCG
>NZ_JBNCKS010000006.1:76391-170587 GCF_049841635.1 Micromonospora sp. DT44
CACGGTTGCCTCTTCGTCGGCAGCGTCATCTGACTATCCCCTGCGAGATGTGTATAAGCGACAGCACGTGACCTGCGCGGTCGGGGGGTCCCCGAGCAGATGCTGCTCGGGGACCCCACGCGTGCGAGCCGTTAGGGTCGGCGGCGTGACCGTGCTTCGTTCGCTGGTGTTGTTCGCGTTGGCTGCCCTGGCCGAGATCGGCGGCGCCTGGCTGGTCTGGCAGGGTTGGCGTGAGCAGCGCGGCCTGTGGTGGATCGCCGCAGGTGTCGTCGCCCTCGGCTGCTACGGCTTCGTGGCCACGTTCCAGCCGGACCCGAACTTCGGCCGCATCCTGGCCGCGTACGGCGGCGTGTTCGTGGCCGGCTCGCTGGGCTGGGCGATGGTGGTAGACCGATTCCGCCCAGACCGCTGGGACCTGCTAGGCGCAGCCCTGTGCCTGCTAGGCGTAGCCATCATCATGTACGCCCCCCGAACCCCAACGTCATAACCCCCCTTGCGCCCTCGCCCTCGCTCCCTCGCCCTCGCCCCTTTACGCCGTCGATCATGGAGTTGTGGTGGGGACGAAGCCCTCACCAGGCCCCAATCCAGGCACCAGAAGTCCATGATCGACGCTTGCGGGGAGCACGGGCTCCCGAGTGCGGCGATCTTGCACTTTCTGTGGTGGCGTAACGGGCATCTCGCTCATTCCGGCGACCGAAAGTGCAAGATCGGCGGGAGGTCGGCGGGGGCGGGGGGGCGGTCAGGTCTGCTCGCTTCTGCGATGATGCGGCGCGTGATGGGACCACGGCTGCGCTCGTTCTCGTGTGGGGTGCTGGTTGTGGTGGCCTCTATTGGCGTTGGCGGGTGCGCGGCGTCTCGGGTGCCGCCGCCGGAGCGGCCGACGTTCGTCGGACCATCCGCCGTGCCCTCGGCCGGCAGCGCCGGATCGGCAGCTTCTCCGACGGCAACCCCGCCGACGACGGGAACTCCGACGTCGGGCGTTGCGAGCGTCCCTGGGGCGTCGAGGGTGGGGGCCAGGGCGCCGGTGGTCGACCATGGGCCACGGGCCGGCAGCCGGGTCGCGTTGACGTTCGACGCGGACATGACCGACGGGATGCTGGCCAATCTGCGCAGTGGCAAGGTGCGGTCGTACGCGAACCTGCGGATCCTTGACCTGCTGGAACGGGAGCAGGTGCCGGCGACGTTCTTCCTGACCGGCAAGTGGGTGCAGCGGTACCCGGAGGTGACCCGGCGGATCGCCGCCAATCCGCGCTTCGAGTTGGCGAACCACACCTACGGGCACGCGGCGTTCACGGCGGACTGTTACGACCTGCCCCGGCTGCCGGTCGACGAGTTGGCCGCCGACGTGGCGAAGACGTTCGAGGTGATCGCGCCGTACGGGGGACGGCAGACGCGGTACTTCCGCTTCCCGGGGTTGTGCCACAACGCGGCGGCGTTGGACGCGTTGGCGCCGTTGGGTGTGACGGTGGTGGACGGTGACGTGGTGAGCGGTGATCCGTTCGCGAAGGCGTGGAAGCCGCTGGTGCGGGCCGTCCTGGACCACGTCCGTCCCGGCTCGGTGGTGATCATGCACGTGACCGAGGCGAACGCGGCGATGACCGATGAGGCGTTGCCGCACATCCTGGCCGGGTTGCGCGAGCGTGGGTTGACGCCGGCGCCGTTGTCCGAGGTGCTGGCCGAGGGCTGAGGTTCAGCTTTCCCATACGTCATCGACGGTCAGGACGATCTTGCCGCGCCGGGATCCGCGCTCGGCCGTCCGGTGCGCGTCGGCCACCTTCGGAAGGGGGAAGGCTGCTTCGATCGGCACCCTGAACCGGCCCTCGGTGAACAGTTCGGCTGCGGCGGGCAGTCCGTGGCGGCCGTCGGGTTCGCCGGCCAGTTGTCCCATGGACAGGCGGACGCCGTGGGTGGGGGCGGTGAAGTCGGCGAGGGTGACGACTGCTGTGGGGTCGCCGGTGAGGTGGAGCAGTTCGGCCAGGGACCCGGCGCCGGCGACGTCGAGGGCGCGGTCGATCCGGGTCGCTCCCACGGCGTCGAGGCGGGTCGTGAGGTCGGGGCCGTAGGTGACAGGTGTTGCCCCGAGCTGGCGGAGGAGGTCGTGGTTGTCGGCGCGGACGGTGCCGATGACGTGGACGCCACGGGCGGCGGCGAGTTGGACGGCGATGCTGCCGACACCGCCGGCGGCGCCGTCGACAAGCAGTGTCATGCCGGGCCGTAGGTCCAGCAGGTCGAGGGCCCGGGTGGCGGTTTCGACGCTGGTGCCGGCCGCGCCCGCCTGGGTCCACGGCATGGTGGTGGGCTTGTGCGTCCAGAGCTGTAGGACCGCGAACTGTGCGCTCGCGCCGCCGAGTGTGGCCAGCTCGACGATGCCGAAGACGTGGTCGCCGAAGGTCACGCCGTCGACGTCGTCGCCGATCTCGTCGACGGTGCCGGCGGCGTCGACGCCGGGGATGTGGGGCAGGGGCAGGCGGGCACTCATCGGGGTCCGGCCGGAGCGGAGGCCGATGTCGACGGGGGAGACGCCGGCGGCGTGGACGCGGATGCGGATCTGGCCGGCCCGGGGGCGTGGCGCGTCGGTGGTGCCGAGGTGGAGTACCTCGGGGCCACCGAACCGGTCGTACTGCACGGCGAACATCAGGGGCTCCTCTGCCTGGTGACGGGGTGGTGGTCGTACCGTAGGCAGGAAATGGAGCAGCTGTTCCGCTGTGGGGTCAAGTGAGAGGGAGGCCGGCCGGAGATGTCTCAGATGCAGCGTGCCGATGCCCGGTCCAACCGTGATCGGGTGGTGGTGGCGGCGCGGGAGGCGTTTGCGGCAGCGGGGCTTGAGGTGCCCATGCGGGAGGTGGCGCGACGGGCGGGCGTTGGTGTGGCGACCCTGTACCGGCACTTCCCGTCGCGTACGGAGTTGGTCGCGACGGTCCTGGCCGAGCGTGTGGCCGACTGTGGTGTGCAGATGCGCCGCGCGCTGGACGATCCGGATCCGTGGCGGGCGCTGGCCGGGGTGGTGGGCGTGTTCGCCGAGCGGCAGATTCATGACCGGGCGCTCAACGAGGCGCTGTTGGGTCCGGGTGCGGTGGGTGCGGCGTTTCAGCAGGAGCGGCGGGAACATTCGCAGGCGTTGGATGTGCTTGTCGTACGGGCGCGGGCCGCGGGTGTGCTGCGTAATGGCGTCGACGCGGACGATGTTCGGGCCGGCCTGTTGGCGATCGCGTCGCTGCGGCGGTTGCCGCCGGCGGCGAGTGCCCGGGTGATCGGTAGGGTTGCCGGTCTCGTGCTGGCCGGTCTCCGCGCCTGACTGCGGGCGGACTGTCACGGTTGTGGTTGCGCCGGACATGGACTGGACGTGCGCTCAGGGACAGAGCGGATGCGTTGCGCGGCAGCCACGGGTGGCGGGTGCTGCGGGACATGGACGCGGCCGGTGACGGCGACACCCCGGGGGTCTGCCCGGGGGTGTCGCCGTGGGTGGGTCAGTCGTCGCGGTGCTCGGTCCACCACTGCTGTCCGTCGGCGGGCAGGGTGTCGATCGGGTCGTAGTAGGCGTAGCGCTTGTTGAGCGCCTCCAGGTCGGCGGACTCGATGGAGGTGCGGTAGTTCTTGGTCCAGTAGGAGATGCCGCGCTCACGGTCGTAGTCGGTGAGCATGTGGACCCAGCGCTTGCCGACGAAGGGGACGTCGCAGACGATCCGCGGGGTGGCGTAGCCGGGCAGGTAGCCCATGATGTCGTGCTGGAGCTGCTGGGCGTGCCAGACCGGGACCCGCCAGTGCTCGGCGTTGGGGATCATGTCGCACATGTAGAAGTAGTACGGCAGGATGCCCGCTTCGCCCTGGAGGGCGAAGCAGAGGTCGAGCAGGTCGGCGTTCGTGGCGTTGACGCCACGCATGAGGACGCCCTGGTTGCGGACGTCGCGTACGCCGACGTCGAGCGCGGTCTGGGCGGCCTTGGCGACCAGTGGGGTCAGCGACTGGGCGTGGTTGACGTGGGTGTGGATGGCGAGGTTGACGCCGCGCCGGGCGGCGGTGCGGGCGACCCGTTCGAGGCCTTCGACGACGTCGGGCTGGAGCCAGTGTTGGGGGAGGCCCATGAGGGCCTTGGTGGCGAGCCGGATGTCGCGGACCGTCTCCAGTTCCAGCAACCGCATCAGGTACGACTCGAGGTTGCGCCAGGGGACGTTGGCGACGTCGCCGCCGGAGACGACGACGTCGCGTACGCCGGGGTGGTTCTTGAGGTAGGCGATGTGGGCGTCGTAGCGGTCGACGGGCTTGAGGGTGAGCTTGAGTTTGTCGACGGTGGGGGTGGAGTTGCCGACGAGGTCCATGCGGGTGCAGTGCCCGCAGTACTGCGGGCAGCTGGAGAGCAGTTCGGCGAGGACCTTGGTGGGGTAGCGGTGGGTGAGGCCTTCGGCGACCCACATGTCGTGCTCGTGGAGGCTGTCGCGGCTGGCATAGGGGTGTGAGGGCCAGTCGGTGCGCCGGTCGGAGGCGACCGGGATCATGTAGCGGCGGATCGGGTCGGCGAGCAGCGCTTCGGTGCTCATCGCCTCGAACGGCACCATCGTGTTAATCATCTGTGGGGGCACCAGCATGGACATGGTGGCCAGTGCCAACTGGTCGGCCTCGAGGTCGGCGTAGAAGGTCTCGTCGATGGTGTCGCCGAGGACGGCGCGGAGCTGCTTGATGTTCTTGACGCAGTTGACGCGCTGCCACTGGGCGCTTTCCCACTGGTCGCGGGTGACGTGTCGCCAGCCGGGGAAGCGGGTCCAGTCGGGTTCGACCAGGGGGCGGCGGTGGTATTCGTACGGCTGCCCGGCGGTCGGTGTGGCGACCGGGGCGTGACGGGGTTGGGGGATGGTCTGGGTCACGGCCCCTCCTCGGTGGTGCGGTGGATCATCGAAGCTCGAAGGCTACTGGAAAATATTCGGCAAAGAAATTAGTCTGCCGTAAGTTTTCCCGTTACGCGAGCCCTGGCCGGGGCTTCGAGCGGCTGCGTAGGGGAGGTTGACGTGACGTCACCGGTGGGACTGCACCGCGTCGTGCAACCGGCGGGGGTGCTGCCGCAGGCGGCGTGGCGCCTGGACGCGTCGAGGGAGATCGCGCCGAACGAGGTGCGGATCCGGGTGCAGCGTCTGAACCTGGACGCGGCGAGCTTCCGTCAGTTGTCGGAGAAGCACGGCGGGAACGGTGACGCGGTACGCGCCGAGGTGTTGGAGATCATTTCCACGCGGGGCAAGATGCAGAACCCGGTGACCGGCTCGGGTGGGATGTCGATCGGCGTCGTCGAGGAGGCCGGTCGGCGTTCCCCGCTGGGACTCAAGCCCGGCGAGCGGGTGGCCTCGCTGGTGTCGTTGACGCTGACGCCGCTGGTGATCACCGACGGGTTGGCCCGCTGGGACGGTCGCAGCGAGCAGGTGCCGTGTGACGGGTGGGCGATCCTGTTCGCCCGGTCGATCGCGGCGGTGCTGGCCGAGGACGAGGATCCGCAGTTGTCCCTCGCCGTGTTGGACGTGTGTGGGGCGCCGGCGCTGACGGCGCGGGTGGTGTCGCGTCACGTCGAGGACCGGCGGCGTGCCGGCGATCCGACGCCGGTGAGCGTGGCCGTGATCGGTGGA
Organism: Micromonospora sp. DT44; assembly: GCF_049841635.1. Lineage (NCBI taxonomy): Bacteria > Bacillati > Actinomycetota > Actinomycetes > Micromonosporales > Micromonosporaceae > Micromonospora > Micromonospora sp. DT44. The sequence continues at coordinate 81,998 of NZ_JBNCKS010000006.1, forward strand.
GCGGGCAAGAGCGGGTCGCTGTCCCTGGCCGCTGCGCGGCGCGCGGGCGCCGCCCGTACCGTCGGGGTGGTTCCGGTGGCGGCGGAGCGCGACACGCTGACGGCGGCCGGGCTGGCGTCGGTGGTGGCGGTGGCCGACGCGCGGGATCCGGTGGGCCTGTCCACGGCGGTGACCACGGCGCTGGGTACGCCGGCGGACGTGACGGTGGTCTGCGTGGACGTGCCGGGTTGTGAGCACGGGGCGGTCCTGGCGACCGCGGACGGCGGCACGGTGATCTTCTTCTCGATGGCGACGAGCTTCTCGGCGGCGGCGTTGGGCGCGGAGGGGCTGGCGGCGGACGTGACGATGCTGGTGGGCAACGGGTACGTGCCGGGGCACGCGGAGTTGGCGCTGGGGTTGCTGCGTGCCGAGCCGGGGGTGCGCCAGCTTTTCGCGGCGCGGATCGCGGCAGACTGAGGTCATGACGAACCCCTCGACGTTGTACCGCGGCGGCGTGTTGCACTGTCCGGCGGATCCGAGCGCGACCGCGCTGCTGGTGTCCGGTGGGCGGATCACCTGGTTGGGCACGGACGGTGACGCGCCGCCGGCCGACCGGGTGGTGGACCTGGGTGGGGCGCTGGTGACGCCGGCGTTCGTGGACGCGCACGTGCACGCCACGGACACCGGTTTGGCGTTGTCCGGGTTGGCGTTGTCCGGGGTGCGGTCGGCCGCGCAGTTGCTGGACGCGGTGGCGGGTTTCGCGGCGGGTCTGCCGGCGGACGCGGTGGTGCTGGGGCATGGCTGGGACGAGTCGGGTTGGTCGGATGCGACGTTGCCGGACGCGGCGGCGCTGGACCGGGCGGCCGGTGGCCGGCGGGTGTACCTGTCGCAGGCGTCGATCCATTCGGCGTTGGTGTCGTCGGCGTTGCTGGCGGCGTGCCCGCAGGTGGTGGACGCGGCCGGCTACGACCCGTCGGGTTGGCTGCGTCGCGACGCGCACCACGTGGTGCGGGCGGCGGCGCAGGGGTCGGTGACGCGGGCGCAGCGGGTGGCGGCGCAGCGGGTGGCGCTCGCGCACGCGGCGTCGTTGGGTATCGCGGCGGTGCACGAGTGTGGCGGTCCGGAGATCTCCGACGAGGAGGACTTCACGGGTCTGCTGGGCATCTCGGGCGCGGGGGTGCCGGAGGTGTACGGGTACTGGGGTGAGTTGGGTGGCGCGGCGAGGGCCCGGGAGTTGGGCGCGGTGGGCGCCGGCGGGGACCTGTTCGCCGACGGGGCGTTGGGGTCGCGTACGGCGCACGTGTCGCAGCCGTACGGCGACGGTGACGGCTCCGGGCACGGTTACCTGACGATCGAGCAGGTGCGTGATCACCTGGTGGACTGCGCGGCGCACGGCCTGCAGGGCGGGTTCCACGCGATCGGTGACGCGGCGATCGGCACGGTGCTGGACGGGTTCGCGGCGGCGGCGGCGACGCTGGGTGTGGAGCGGCTGCGGGCGGCCCGGCACCGCGTGGAGCACGCCGAGATCATGAGCCGGCGGATGATCGCGCGGTTCGTGGAGTACGGGATCGTGGCGAGCGTGCAGCCGGCGTTCGACCGGCTGTGGGGTGGTGCGGGCCGGATGTACGAGGCGCGCCTGGGCCTCGCGCGGTCGTTGGAGTCGAACCCGATGGGTGCCATGCACTCGGTGGGTGTGGCGTTGGCGTTCGGGTCGGATTCGCCGGTGACGCCGTTGGATCCGTGGGGGTCGGTGCGGGCGGCGGCGGCGCATCACAACCCGGCGCAGCGGATGAGTGTGCGGGCGGCGTTCGCGGCGCACACGCGTGGCGGGTGGCGGGCGGTGCACCTGGACGCCGAGGGGGTGCTGGCGCTGGGTGCCCCGGCGACGTTCGCGGTGTGGTCGACGCCGGCCGGCGTCGAGCGGGGTCTGCCGGTGCTGCTGGCCGAGGATCCGGACCTGCGCGGCCCGGACGACCCGACGCCGCTGCCGGTGTGTCGGCGGCTGGTGCTGCGCGGCGAGGTCATCTATGAGGAAGGGTCGTCGTGAGCGAGCAGATGAGCGGTGTGGCGTGACCGGGAAGCTTGATCTTGATCCGGTGTTGGTGGCGCGGGCGCGGGAGTTGGCGCGGCGGGCCGGGCAGCCGGTGGTGGACCTGGCGCGCAGCCACACGACGGTGTCGGTGGAGCGGGCGGTGCTGCGCCTCGCCGGGGTGGAGGGCGCCGACCCGGACGGCATTCCGTGGGTGAACCGGCTCGTCGACGCGGTCGTCGCGGACGTCGGCCTGGGGCACGGGGTGGCGGCGCCGGTGTTCGACGCGCTGGTGCGCGAGGGCAGCACCGACGTGACGTTGCTGGCCCAGAAGGCCGCCGCCGGGTCGGTGCGGTTCGGCGTGCCGTCGGGTCGGGCGGCCACGTCGGCCCGGTCGGCGGCCCGCCGGGCGGTGGGCGCGGGGATCCGGCGGATCGACCGGCGGCGCATCGAGCGGGACCGGCTCGTCAAGCGGCACGGTGACCCGGCGCAGCGGCCCTGGATCTACCTGATCGTGGCGACCGGGGACATCTACGAGGACATCCCGCAGGCGCAGGCGGCGGCGCGGGCGGGCGCGGACGTGATCGCGGTGATCCGGTCCACGGGCCAGTCGTTGCTGGACTACGTGCCCGAGGGCGCCACGCGCGAGGGGTTCGCCGGCACGTACGCCACGCAGGAGAACTTCCGGCTGATGCGCGCGGCGTTGGACGCGTCGTCGAAGGAGTTGGGCCGCTACGTGCGGCTCACGAACTACGCGTCGGGGTTGTGCATGCCGGAGATGGCGACCCTGGCCGGCCTGGAACGCCTCGACATGATGCTCAACGACTCGATGTACGGGATCCTGTTCCGCGACATCAACCCGGTGCGCACGTTCGTCGACCAGCGGTTCTCCCGGCAGGTCCACGCCCGCGCGGGGATCATCATCAACACCGGTGAGGACAACTACCTGACCACCGCCGACGCCGTCGACGAGGCGCACACGGTGACGGTGTCGCAGTTGCTCAACGAGTTCTTCGCCCACGAGGCGGGCCTGGCGGACTGGCAGTTGGGCCTGGGGCACGCCTTCGAGATCAACCCGGAGGTGCCGGAGTCGTTCCGTCTGGAGCTGGCGCACGCCCTGCTGGCGCGGGAGTTGTTCCCCGACGCGCCGCTGAAGTGGATGCCGCCGACGAAACACATGACCGGTGACGTGTTCCGGGGCAACCTGCTCGACGGGTTCTTCAACCTGGCGGGGGCGCTGACCGGTCAGGGGATCCTGCTGGTGGGGATGATGACCGAGGCGGTGGTGACGCCGTGGTTGTCCGACCGGGACATCGCGCTGCAGAACGTGCGGTACGTCCTGGGCGCGGCCGGCGGGCTGCACGAGGACTTCGTTCCGGCGGCGGGCGGGTTCATCCGTCGCCGCGCCAACCAGGTGCTCGGTGAGGCCCTGGACCTGCTGGAGCGCATCGGGGAGCAGACGCTGCTCACCGCGATCGCGGAGGGCACCTTCGGGATCATGAAGCGGCCCGCGGACCGGGGCAAGGGCCTCGACGGTGTCGCCGCGCACGAGGGCGACTACTACAACCCGGCCACGGAGATCCTGGAGGCGGGTCGTGAGTAAGGCGATCGTTCGGCCCTACGGGGACACCACCGGCGACGGGATGGTGCAGGTGTCGTTCACCCTGCCCGTGCCGCATGACAAGCGGGCCGAGGGCGCGGCGGTGCAGTTGGCCAACAAGATGGGCATCGACCCGGCGATGGTGGTGCACGCCAAACCGATGGGGGACGGGTTCACGTTCTTCGTCGTGTACGGGCGGGTGAACCATCTCGTCGACCTGGCCGCCGTGCAGGTCGTGGAGCGGGACTTCGCGCTGCTATCGGCCAAGGACGTCAACACGGTGATCAAGCAGCGGCTGCGGCGCAAGCTGTCCGTGGTCGGGGCATGCATCGGCACCGACGCGCACACCGTGGGCATCGACGCGATCCTCAACGTCAAGGGCATCGCGGGGGAGAAGGGCCTGGAGTACTACCGGGAGCTGAAGGTCACCAACATGGGCGCGCAGGTCAGCGTCCCGGAGTTGGTGGAGGCCGCGCGGGCGGAGAAGGCCGACGCGGTGCTCGTGTCGCAGGTCGTCACGCAACGCGACGCGCACCTGCACAACACGCGGGAGATGTCGGCGGCGTTCCGGGAGGCCATGCCGGCGGGCAGGCGGCCGCTGCTGATCGTCGGCGGTCCCCGTTTCGACGAGACGATGACCGACGAGTTGGGCGTCGACCGGATCTTCGGTCGGGGCACCACGCCGGGCGAGGTGGCCAGCTACCTGGTGCACGCCCTGATCACGCGACGGAAGGCGAACGCATGAGCGACGACGCGCGGCTCGGGTTGACGGTGACGCACCGGCGGTACGTGCCGTACGCGCACGCCCACTACGCCGGCAACCTCGTCGACGGGGCGTACGCCCTGGGGCTGTTCGGTGACGTCGCCACCGAGGTGTGCATCCGCACCGACGGCGACGAGGGCCTGTTCGCCGGGTACGCCGACGTGCGGTTCACCGCGCCGATCCGCGCCGGAGACGTGGTCGAGGTGACGGCGCGGGTGTCGCGGGTGGGCAGCCGCAGCCGCACCCTGGAGCTGAGCTGCGCGGTGGTGTGCCGGGGCCGCCCGGACCGCTCCGAGTCCGCCGCCGAGGTCCTCGACCCGCCGATCGTGGCGGTGACCGCGACCGGCACCGTGGTCGTACCCGCTTCGTCATGACCCTCGCGGTCTGCGCGGACGTCGGCTCCACGTACACCAAGGCGGCCGTGGTGGACCTGGCCGCCGGTGTCCTCGTCGGCGCGGCGGCCGCGCCCACCACGGTGGGCAGCGACGTGCTGCGCGGCCTGGACGCCGCGGTCACGGCGGCCACCGCCGGGCTCGGGCTGCGCGACGTGCCGTGGTACGTCTGCTCGTCCGCCGGCGGTGGGCTGCGGCTGGCCGTCATCGGGTACGAGGCCCTCGTCACCGCGCAGGCGGGCCGGCGGGTCGGGTTGTCGGCCGGCGCGCACGTGGTGCACACCGCCGCCGGGCGGCTCGACGCGGCGGCCCTGGCCGCGCTGCGGGCGGCCCGGCCGGACGTGGTGCTGCTGGTGGGTGGCACCGACGGCGGCGACGCCGACACGATCCGCCACAACGCGACCCGGCTGTCCCGCGCCCGCTGGCGCACACCGCTCGTCCTGGCCGGCAACGCCGACGTGCGTGCCGAGCTGACCGGGCTGTTGCGGGACGCCGGTGTGCCGGTGAGCGGCGCGGACAACGTGCTGCCGCGCATCGGGGTCCTCGCGCCGGGGTCGGCGCGGGCGGCGATCCGGGCGGTGTTCCTGCGGCACGTCATCGGTGGTAAACGACTGTCCCGGGGCACCCGTTTCGCGCGCCTGGTGCGGGCGGCCACGCCCGACGCGGTCCTGACCGGGGTGGAGGTGCTCGCGGACACCATCGGCGGTGACCTGGCCGTCGTCGACGTGGGTGGGGCGACCACCGACGTGTACTCGGTGCTCACCCCCGACGAGCGGGCCAGCGGGCCGGGCCGGGAGGTCGCCGGCAGCCTGTGGCGTGCCCGCACCGTCGAGGGCGACCTCGGCATGCGGTGGAGCGCCCCGGGGGTGGTGCGCGCGGCCGTCGAGGAGCGGCTGCTCACCGACGCGGGCGGCCTCACCGCCGCCGCCGACCGGCGGGCGGCCGACCCGGCGTTCCTGGCCGTCGACGACGCCGAGCGGGCCGTGGACGCGCGGATCGCCACCCTGGCGGCGACGGTGGCGCTGCGCCGGCACGCCCGTGGTGTCGCCACCGGCGAGCGGGCCGGGCGGGACCTGCGGGACGTGCGGCTGCTGGTGGGCTCCGGTGGGGTGCTGCGGCACGCGCCCGCCGACGCGTCGGGGCGGGTGCTGGCGGCGGTCCTGGCCGACCACGCGGGCGGGTGGGCGGTGCCGCGCGCCGCCCGCGCGGTCGTGGACGTCGACTACGTGCTGGCCGCCGGAGGGCTGCTCGCCGAGGAACACCGGACGGCCGCGCAGGCGCTGTTGCGCCACCATCTGTGCCCGCAGTGAGACACACCGATCCGACACGCCGTGTCGCAACACACGACAGGCCCGGGTGGGTTGACAGGAGGCGGGGTGCAGCACGTACCGTCTTTGAGTCCTACCACGGGAAGCGGCTGTTGTTCGCTTCGTCCCTTCGTCCGCTGGCCGAGCGACATGTTTGAGCGTCATCGTCGCGGCGGCCAGGTCCAGCGGGCGGGGGTCGGCGGGGCGGCGCGAACCGGCCGCGGTTACCGGTGTACGGGCAGGGTGAGGTGCACGGCCAGTAGACAACGGCCCGGCGGGGGCAGCCAGTCAACCGCCTGGTCGGTCCGAAGGTCGGCGTGCCCCATCCTCGCCCCACCGGCCGGGAAGGGCCTGGGAGCATCGGGGCGCGGCGCAAGCCGCGCCCCGATTTCATGTGCGCCCAACGTCGCCCGCCTCCAACGTCCGCGCCGATCGTGCGGTTTCTGTCGTCGAGATGGGCGGGAATGCCCCTTGTGTCGGGGCAGCACGTGCAAGATCGCGGAGCAGGGGTCAGGCGCGGTTGGCGGCCGGGTAGCCTTCGGCGGGTGATCGAGGTGAAGCAGCGGTGACGACGCTGGACCGGGACGAGAGTCACGTCCCCACGGCGACCAGTGCGCCGGTCGCCGCGGGTCGGCCGCTGCCGCTGCGCGTGGCCGCGCCGATGGCCGTGGTCGCCGGGTTGGCCCTGCTGCTGGCGTTCCCGCCGTACGGGGTGTGGCCGCTCGCGCCCGTCGGGGTGGCCCTGCTGGCCGCCGCCGCCCACCGGCGGCGGTTGCGCGCCGGCGCCGGCCTGGGCTTCCTCACCGGGGTGGCGCTGTTCGCGCCGATGCTGGCCTGGACGAACCTGCACACCGGCTACCTGCCGTGGGTGCTGCTGTCGTTGCTGCAGGCCGGCTACCTGGCGCTGCTCGGCGCCGCCACCGCCTGGGTGTCCCCCCTGGCCGACCGGGGTCCCTGGCAGTGGCCGGCACTGACCGGGCTGCTGTGGGTGGGGCAGGAGGCGGTGCGCGACCGTACCCCGTTCGGCGGTTTCCCGTGGGGTCGTCTCGCGTTCAGCCAGGACGACTCGCCGCTGCTGCGCCTGGCCGCCCTCGGCGGCGCGCCACTGGTCACCTTCGCCGTGGCCCTCGTCGGTGGGCTGCTCGCCGCCGCCGTCTGGCGGGGCTGGGCGGCCCGCCGCGACGCCCGGCCCGAGTGGTGGCTGGCGGCCGTCGTACCCGCCGCCGTCGCCGTGGCGGTGGGCGCGGTGAGCCTGCTGGTGCCCGTCGCCGCCGTGGGCGGCGGCAAGACCGTGACCGTCGCCATCGTGCAGGGCAACGTGCCGCGCCTCGGCCTGGACTTCAACGCCCAGCGGCAGGCCGTGCTCAACAACCACGTCGACGCCACCATCGAGCTGGCCGCCCGGGTCGTCGCCGGCACCGCGCAACGGCCCGACCTGGTGGTGTGGCCGGAGAACTCCAGCGACATCGACCCGCTGCGCAACCCCACCGCCGGGGCCCGCATCGCCCAGGCCGCTGAGGCGATCCGCGCGCCCATCCTGGTCGGCGCGGTGCTGCTCGGCCCCGGCCCCGGGCAGGTCCGCAACGCGGGCATCCTGTGGCGACCCGGCACCGGCGCCGACATGGCGCAGCTCTACACCAAACGGCATCCGGTGCCGTTCGCCGAGTACGTGCCGTTGCGGGACATCGCGCGCATGGTCAGCGACAAGGTCGACCTGATCCGCACCGACTTCGTACCCGGCAGCACCCCGGGCGTGGTACGAGCCGGCCCGGCGACCCTCGGCGACGTGATCTGCTTCGAGGTCGCCTACGACGAGGTGGTCCGCGACACGGTCACCGGCGGCGCGCAACTGCTGGTGGTGCAGACCAACAACGCCACCTTCAACGAGGCGGAGGCCCGCCAACAGCTGGCCATGGTGCGGCTGCGGGCCGTCGAGCACGGCCGCCCCGCGCTGATGGCCTCCACGGTCGGCGTGTCCGGGTTCGTCGCCCCCGACGGGCGGGTAAGCGATGCCACCGGGTTCAACACCCGGGAGGTCGTGGTGCGGCAGCTACGGCTCGACAGCGGGCTCACCCTCGCCACCCGCCTCGGCTGGTGGCCGGAGCTGGCCCTGGCCGGGCTGGCGGTGGCCGGGCTGGTCGGCGCGGGCGTGCTGCGGCGCCGCCAGCGGGTCGTGCCCGGATAGCAGCAGCCGGTACGCCGGCGGGAGCGGAGGAACCGTGGTCCAGGCGACCGATACGATCCGGCGTCCCGACGAGGTGCCCGGCGTGGGTCGGGTCCTCGTGGTGATCCCCACCTACAACGAGGCCGACAACGTGGCGGCGATCGTGGGGCGGGTCCGCCGGGCCGCCCCCACCGTGAGCATCCTCATCGCCGACGACAACAGCCCCGACGGCACCGGCGCGATCGCCGACGCCCTCGCCGACGGCGACCCGCACGTGCAGGTGTTGCACCGCAGGGGCAAGGAGGGGCTCGGCGCCGCGTACCTGGCCGGGTTCGGGTGGGCGCGCGAGCGCGGCTACCACGCGGTGGTGGAGATGGACGCCGACGGCTCCCACGCCCCGGAGGACCTGCCGGCGCTGCTGGAGGCCGCCCGGGACGCCGATGTGGTGATCGGGTCGCGGTGGACCAGCGGGGCGCGGGTGGTGAACTGGCCGCTGCGGCGGCTGCTGCTGTCGCGCGGCGGCAACCTGTACGCGCGTCTCGCGCTGGGCATGCCCGTCTCGGACGCGACCGGCGGCTACCGGGTGTACCGGACCAGCGCCCTGGACGCCATCGACCTGGCGTCGGTGACCTCGCAGGGGTACTCGTTCCAGGTGGAGCTGTCGCGGCTGGCGCACCGGGCGGGGGTGCGGATCGTGGAGGTGCCGATCACGTTCGCCGAGCGGGAACGCGGCGACAGCAAGATGAGTCCGCGCATCGTCGCCGAGGCGTTGTGGCGGATCACCGCGTGGGGTGTGCAGGACCGGCGGCAGGCCGTACGCCGCAGCCTGAACGGCACCCCCACCGGTCAGGTGCGGTGGCCGTGAGCGCGGCCGTGTCATGCTGGATGCGCGGTTCGTGTCGTGCCGCGGGATGGCGATGAGGTGAGATGCGCCGAGGACTGAGGTTCGTGCCGCTGGCCCTGCTGCTGACGGTGGTGCTGGAGCTGGCGGTGTTCGTCGTCGTGGGCAAGGCGGTGGGGTTCGGCGCGGCGGTGCTGTTGGTGTTCGCGGCGTCCCTGCTGGGGCTGGTGCTGCTGCGCCGCGAGGGAATGCGCGCCTGGCGGGGGTTCCGCACCGCCGCGCAGGCCGGGCAGCCGCCGGGACGGCAGGTGACCGACGGGCTCGTCGGGTTGGCCGGTGCGCTGCTGCTGGCGATACCCGGGCTGGTCAGCGGCCTGGTCGGGTTGCTGCTGATGGTGCCGCCGGTGCGCCGGTTGGCCCGCTCCGGGGTGCAACGCGTCGCCGAGCGGCGGGTGTCGTCGATGGTCGCCGGTGACCTGTTCGGGCCGCGTACGGTTCGGGTGCGTCAGGGCGCGCCACAGCCGCCGCCACGTCCGCAGCCGGAGCAGCCGGTGGTCGTCGACGGTGGCCGCGCCATCGAGGGCGAGATCGTCGAGCCGGGCCGCAACTGAAATCCACACACACACGACGGCGCCCCCGGGAAATCCCGGGGGCGCCGTGTCGTGCGGGTGCGGCTCAGGCGCGGCCGCGGCGGGTACGAACCTCCTGGAGCCGCTCGGCGAGGATGTCCTCGAGCTCGGCGATCGAACGCCGCTCCAGCAGCATGTCCCAGTGGGTACGCGGCGGCTTGGCCTTCTTCTGCTCCGGCTCGCTGCCGTCGACGAGTCGGGCGACGCTGCCGTCGAACTTGCACTCCCAGGTCGTCGGGACCTCGGCGTCGACGGCGAACGGCACCTCGAACTGGTGGCCCTTGGCGCAGAGGTACTCGCGGGTCTGACGCGGCGCGAGCTCCGTGTTGCGGTCGGATTCGTAGCTGACCGCGCCCAGCCGGCTTCCGCGCAGCATACGCTCGCCCATGATCGACTTCCCCTCGTTCGTGGTGCTGGTCTTCTGGGTGTAACGGCGCGTTCCCGTCGCCCCATTCCCGCCCGAGGGCGTGAGGCGTCCACGGGCGGGCCGGAACCAAGGGTAGCCGGCCACGACCGGGACGCCACGGCGGTGGCGTGTCGTGACTGCCACCGGGGATGTTAGGGCATGCCGAAGTCCCGGTCCGACCGAAGACTTTGACACACGCCCTAACCGCCCGAACGCGGTCAAGGTTGCGGGGACGTCGCAGCCGGGCCGGAAGCGGGTGCGGCCGCGCCGAGGCGCGCCAGCGCCAACGCCAGGTCGCTGACCTGGTCACCGAGCTGCGCCACCCGCCGCTGGGCCATGTCCCGGTCGGCCTCGGCGGCGTCGAGCCGTATCTTCAGGGCCGTGAGCCGCCCCTCGGCGGTGGCCGCGGCCTGCCGGGCGGCGGTCAGCTCGGCGGTGAGCGTGTCGCGCTGCTCGGTCGCGGCCGTCAGCTCCGCGCGGAGCCGGGCGGCCAGCTCGGCGGCCTCCTGCCGGGCGTCGTCGGCCTCGGCGGCGACGGCCTGGGCGCGGTCCCGGGCCCGTTCGGCCTGTTCCCGGGCCCGGGCGGCGTCCGCGGCCTCGGCGCGGGTTCGTGCGGCGTCCGCGCGGGCCTGGTCGATCTGACGGCGTACGTCCTGTGCCTCGGCCTGCCACCGCGCGGCCCGCTCGCCCGCGTCGGCAGCGTCCCGGGTGGCCCGTTCGGCGTCGGCGCGCGCCGCGTCCCGCTCGATTGTCAGGTCGGCCGCGCGCTGCCGTTCGGTGTCGCGCTCGCCCCGCAGGTCACGGACCTCGGCGCGGGCCTGGTCGCGGTCGCGTTCGGCCTGCGCGCGCAGCGCCTCGGCGGCGCTGACGTCGTGGCGGGCCTGGTCCCGGGCGGTCTCGGCCTGTTGAGCGCGTTCGTCGGCCGCGTCGGCGCGGTGCGCGGCGGCCTCGGCACGTCGGGTGGCGTCGTCGGCCTCGGCGCGGGCCGTGCGGGCCTGCTCGCGGGCGCGCGCCGCGTCGGCCGACGCGGTCTCGGCGTCGTCGCGGGCCTCGTCGCGTTCGGTCTGCGCGGCCGCGACCTCGGTGGCGGCCTCCGCGCGGGCCTGCGCGAGCTTCCGCTGCACACCGACCGGGGACAGCTCGGCGTGCAGCGCCTCGGTCAACGTCTCGACGATCTGGTCGAGGCGGTCCACCGCCTCCCAGGTGCGGGCCACCTGCCCGGGCAGGCCGGGGGCGTTGCGGTGGCGCATCCGACTGTTGCGCGAGGCGCGTTGGCAGGCGCCGTCGTTGTCGCGGCAGTAGCGAAACGGCCGGCCCGCGCCGACACGCTGCGCCACCGGCGCTCCACAGTGGGCGCACGGGCGGGTTTCGGCGGGGGTGAGCGGGGCGTCCATCGAGGGCGAAGTCTAGTGCCGGCCGCTCAGGTCGCCGCCCGGGCCGTCGCGTCCAGGGTGTAGCGGCGCTGCAGCAGCAGCGCGGCGAGCATCGCCGCCGCCGGCAGCAGCCCGAAGCCGTAGCGGACCGCCGCGAGCGCCGCGTCCGGCTGCGCCGGTGACTCACCGGCGGTTGACGCCACGAAACCGCCGGCCGCCAGGCAGAGGGCGTACGCGTAGGGGCCCAGGGCCGCGCCGGTGGCCTCGGTGGCGGTCCACACCCCGGTGTAGGTGCCCGCGCCGGTGGTGGCGCCGGCGGCATGGATCACGTCGGGCAGCATCGAGAAGGGCAGCAGTTGCATGCCGGCGAACGCCACCCCGAGCACCGCCACCGCGCCGACGAGCACCGGTAGGCCGGCCGGTCTGCCCACCGCCAGCACCAGCGACCCGGCCGCGAACGCGCCCTGCGCGCCGAGCAGCGCCCGCTGCTTGCCGATCCGGCGGGCCAGCACCAGCCAGGCGGGGGTGACCAGCAGCGCCGGAGCGACGAACGCGGCCACCAGCACCGTGGTCAGCGCGGGGGCGCGCAGCTCGTACTCGGCGTAGTAGGGCACCCCGGCCAGGACCAGGTGGGTGGTGGTGGACATGGCCAGGTAGGCGGCGACCAGCGGGCGGAACTGTCGGTCGCGCAGGGCGGTGCGCAGCGCCCGCCACCCGCCGTGGCTCGGCGCCGTGCCGCCCGATGCGACGCCGCGCAGCCGGGCGATGCCGGCCACGCCGACCAGCATGGCCACCAGCATCCCGACGGCGAGGACCACGCCCATGCGCTGGTAGCCGCCCCGGGTCGAGGCGTCGGCGTCGGTCAGCAGCGGCGCCAGCAACCCGGAGGCGAGGATCCCGAGGGTCAGCACGACCATCCGGAACGCCATCAGCCGGGTGCGTTCGTCGTAGCCGATGCGCAGGTCGGCGGGGGTGACCAGGTAGGGGACCTGGTAGGCGGCGAAGAGCAGGTTGCCGGCGACGAAGGCCACCGCCACCCAGGCGGCGGCCGGCGCGCCGGTCAGGCCGCCGGGCACCGCGAACAGCGCGGCGAACGCGACCGGCAGGGCGCAGCCGAGCAGCAGCAGCCGTCGCCGGTCGCCCCGGCGGGCCTGTTCGACGTCGGCGCGGTGCCCGATCCACGGGTGCAGCAGCACGTCGGCGACCTTCGGCAGCAGCAGCGCCAGACCGGCCAGCCACGGCCCGACGGCCAGCACGTCGGTCAGGAAGTAGAGCAGCAGCAGCCCGGGAACGGTCACCCAGACACCCATGCCGAGGGAGCCGGCGGCGAACCCGGCGAGGGGGCCGCGGGGTAGCGTCGCGTCGGTGGCGACCGCGGGCCGCCGGTCGAGCCCGGTCATCGCCGCATCCTCTCCGCAATCCAACAGTTGCTGGATTCTAGGGGCAGAATGGCGGCCATGACCATGCCCCGACGCCGTCCGGGTCGACCTCGGCGCGACGAGACCCGACCCACCCGCGAGGTGGTGCTCACCGCCGCGACCGCGCTGTTCGCCGAGCGTGGCTTCGACGCCGTCGGGCTGCGGGAGGTCGCGGCCGCCGCCGGGGTCGACGTCGCCACGGTCGCCCACCACACGGGTACGAAGGCGGCGCTCTACGAGGCGTGTTTCGCGCGGGTGTTCGACGTGGAGCGGCAGGTCCTCACCGAGGCCGCCGACCGGGCCCGCACGGTCCTCGACGCGGGCCCGGAGGCGGCGCGGCGGGCGTTGCACGACCTGGTCGACGTGTTCGTGGACTTTCTGCAGGACCACCCGGAGACCACCGCGCTGTGGCTGCGACGCTGGTTGGAGCCGCAGCGGCACGCCGAGCTGGACCAGCGCTACGCCGAACCGCTCTACCGGCTGGTGGCGGAGCTGCTGACCGCCGCCGCGGCGGCCGGCGCGCTGGCCGAGCCGACCCCGCACATCACCGTACGCAGCCTGGTCTGGGCCACCCACGGACACGTCGTGGCGTTGGCCGCGGGCGTGCCGGCGGCCCGGGAACGCCGCGAGTTCCGGGCGTACGTGCACCGCTTCCTCACCGCGTTGTACGGACCGACGGGTTGACGGGCCGCCGCCGCCCGACGATTATCCATCGGACGTTGGATAATGCGGGGGAGCGGGCGATGCGGGCAGAACCCAGGGTTGCGGTGATCGGCGCCGGCGCGGCCGGACTCGCCACCGTCAAGGCGCTGCGCGACGCCGCCGTCGCCGTGGTCTGCTTCGAGACCACCGACCAGGTCGGCGGCCTCTGGGTGTACGGGGCGCCCGACTCACCCGCGTACCGCACGCTGCACCTGAACACCAGCCGTGGCCGTACCGAGTTCGCCGACCACCCGATGCCCGCCGACTGGCCCGACTACCCGGACCACACGCGGGTCGCCGGCTACCTGGCCGACTACGCCGACCGGTTCGGGCTGCGCGACGCCATCCGCCTGCGGCACACCGTCGAGCGGGTCGTCCGCCGACCGGACGGCACGTGGACGGTCACGGCCAGCGGGCCGGACGGGCCGGTCGAGGTCACCGTCGAGGCTGTGGTCGTCGCCAACGGCCACAACCGGGTCCCCCGGCTGCCCGAGCCGCCGTACCCCGGCACCAGCACCGCCGAGCAGATCCACAGCCACGACTACCGCGGCCCCGAGCAGTTGGCCGGCCGGCGCGTCCTGGTCGTCGGCGGCGGCAACTCGGCGATGGACATCGCGGTGGACGCCTCGCACACCGCCGAGCGGACGCTGCTGTCGCTGCGCCGGGGCGTCTGGGTGGTGCCCAAGCACCTGCTGGGTCGCCCCTCGGACACTCTCAACGGCGCGCTGGCCCGCCGGCTCCCGTGGCGGCTGCGCCAGCGCATCAGCCAGACCATGATCTCCGCCGCCGTCGGCAACCCCGCCCGCTACGGGCTGCCCGCACCGACCCACGGCTTCCTGCAGGACCATCCGACGCTCTCGGACGGCCTGCTGTCCCGGCTCGCCCACGGCGACGTCGAGGCCCGCCCCGGTGTGGCCGCCCTCGACGGCGACCGGGTCGAGTTCACCGACGGCCGCGCCGACCAGGTCGACCTGATCGTGTGGTGCACCGGCTACCGGGTGGCGATCGGGTTCCTGCCGGCCGAACTGCTGGGCGGCGGGGCCGACACCCTGGCGTTGTACCGGCACGTGTTCCACCCCGAGGCCCCCGGCCTGATGTTCGTCGGACTGATGCAGTCCACCGGCTCCGCGTTCCCGCTGGTCGAGGCGCAGGCCAAGCTGGTCGCCGCGCAGCTCGCCGGCCGGTACGCCCTGCCCGACCCCGCCCGGCAGCGGGCCGCCTGCCGGGCCGAACTGCGGGCGGCGACGGCCCGTTGGGGTCACCGCCGCCCGGCGATGCGGGTGGACTTCGAGGTGTACCTGGCAGAGCTGACCCGGGAGTTGAAGACCGGGGCACGTCGGTGACGGCTCTGACCGACCGGCGGGTCCTCGTCACCGGCGCGAGCGGCACCTTCGGCCGGCACCTCGGCGTCGCGCTGCGCGCCGGCGGCGCCCGGGTGGTGGGGATCGACCTGCGCGCCCGCGAGGACGACGACCTGCCGGTGCTCGGCTGCGACCTGACCGACCCGGCCGCCGTCCCCGCCGCCGTGCGGGAGGCCGTCACCCGGCTCGGAGGGCTCGACCTGCTGATCAACAACGCCGGAGTGGGCGGTCCCGCCCCGGCGGAGCTGGCACCGGACGAGGTGGTCCGCCAGCAGTTGGAGGTCAACCTGCTGGCCGCCTGGCGCACCACCGCCGCCGCGCTGCCGGCCCTGCTCGACACACGCGGGCGGGTGATCTTCGTGGCCAGCCGGATGGCGGTGCTGCCGCTGCCCCTCGCCGCCGCCTACGGGGTCAGCAAACGGGCCCTCGTGGCGTACGCCGACGCGCTGCGCCACGAGGTGGGCACCCACGTCGGGGTCAGCGTCGTCTACCCCAGCATGGTGGCCTCACCGATCCACGACAGCACCGCCGAGGCGGGCCTGTCGCTGCGCGGAGTGTCCCGCCCCGAGCCCGTCGAGGGTGTCGTCGCGGCGATCCTGCGCGCCGCCACCGCCCGACGGGCGCCCCGGGACGTGGCGACCACCCGACGCGGCCGACTGGAGATGGCCGTCGGCCGGCACGCGCCCGCGCTGGCCGACCGGCTGGTACGCCGTACCCTCGCAGCCCGGCTCGCCGCCGGCGACCTGGACGCCGCGCCGCTGGCCGCCGGCATGGTCCGCCGCCACCGTGGCCGGTGAGGACCGGATCAGGGTACGGCGACAGCCGCCCGGGAACGGTCGGCGGCGATGCGGACGGCCAACGCGGCAAGGGCCGTACCGGTCACCCACCGCTGGACGCGCAACCACAGCGGCCGACGGGCGAAGAAGCCGGCCAGCGCCCCGGCGCTGAGCACGATCATCGCGTTGACGCTCAGCGCGACGGCGATCTGGGTCAGGCCGAGCAGCAGGCTCTGCGCCGCCACCTGTCCCCGCGCCGGCTCGACGAACTGCGGTAGCAGCGACACGTACAGGATGGCGATCTTCGGGTTGAGCAGGTTGGTGACCAGGCCCATGGTGAACAGCCGCCGGGGCCGGTCCGGTGGCAGCGGCGCGGGCGTGAACGGTGACCCACCACCCGGGCGCACCGTGCCCCACGCCAGCCACAGCAGGTAGCCGGCGCCGGCCAGTTTGACCACCGTGTACAGCGCCGGGACCAGGACGAACACGGCGGCCAGGCCCGCGACCGCCGTGGCCAGGTAGACGCCGAAACCGGCGGCCACCCCGAGCAGTGAGATTGACTTAGTGGCGGCAGTGGATCGGGGCCGGCGTTCCTGAATCGGTGAGCTGCACATCAGCGCTCGTCCCGCCGAGGCCACCGACCGGGCGGTGCCCGGGCACTGGGAAGGTGACCTGGTCATCGGCAAAGCCGGCGCCTCGGCGATCGTGACGTTGGTGGAACGCGCCACCCGCTACGTCATGCTCGGCGCGCTGCCCAACGGCCGTGACAGCGAAGCGGTCATCGGTGTGCTCACCGCACTGGCCGCCCGCATGCCCGAGCATCTACGCCGCTCACTGACCTGGGACCAAGGCGTCGAGATGGCCACCCACCCGATCTTCACCGTCGCCACCGGCTGCCCGGTCTACTTCTGCGACCCCCACAGCCCTTGGCAACGCGGCAGCAACGAGAACACCAACGGACTCATGCGCCAGTACTTCCCCAAAGGCAGCTACGACTTTCGCACCATCGACCAGCACCGCCTGGACAACGTCGCCTACGAACTCAACACCCGCCCCCGCGAGGCGTTGGGCTGGGCCACCCCCACCCAACGCCTCGCGGAACTCATCGCGCCCTAACGATTGCACTCACCCCTTGACCCCAAGCCGGCATCGACCATGCCGTCACCCCCCGTTCGCCGTCCCCGACCGACGGTAGGCCGGACGGCGACCGGTGACCCAGAGCCACCTGCGAGGCGGTGGCCTGCCGCACGGGAATGGTCACCGGCCCGACCGCGCTGACCTGTCGCAGGGTGCCGCCGGTCGGAGGCGGCGCGTTACGGTCGCCGGAGGAGGTGCCGCAGGGTGACCGAAGCGTGGGACGCGGCAGTGGAGGCGCAGATCCGGGGCGCCGCGCAACGCGGCGAGTTCGACAACCTGCCCGGGATGGGCAAGCCGATCCCCGGGCGGGGATGCCGTACGACGAGTCGTGGTGGATCAAGAGTTTCCTGGAGCGCGAGAAGCTGCCCACCCCTCTGCAACTGCGCCGACGTGTCGAGCAGGTCCCCAACGAGGTCTGCGGCCTGCCCACCGAACAGGCCGTGCGGGCCTTCGTGGGGCAGCTCAACGCGCAGATCGTGGCCTGGCTGCGCAACCCCGACGGGCCCCGGGTCGCGGTCCGGCCGGTGAACGCCGACGAGGTGGTCGCTCGCTGGCGTACCGAACGCGCCCCTCGGGACGTGACCGCCACCGTCACCGAGCCGTCCACCGTCGTCGCCCCGGCCCCGCCGGGGTTGGTGGCTGCGCTGGTGCCGCCGGGGTTGACGTCCCGCCGCCCCGAACAGGTCCGAACGGTCCCGAACACCCACATCCGCCCTCGTGCCCGACAGCGCCGTTACGGTCGGCACCGGAAGATCTGACGGCCGCGCCGAGGTGTTCGCGGTACAAGCGAGTACCGCCACCGTTCGGCGGGTACCTGCTGTCCCTGGAGGGTGATCCCGGCCGGAAGTACCACTCTGCCGTCCAGGCCGGCACGTCGTACGGCATACCGACAGCAGCGGCGTAGCTCGTCGTCGGCGGCGCGGTCGGAGTGATCGGCGTAGCCGAGCGTGGTTTGGCTCTTGCGGTGGCCGGGTCGCTTGCGGATGGTTTGGAGGCTGACGCCGTCGTCGACCAGCTCGATAGCGTGGGAACCGGCAAGCGGGGAATACAGGGCATTCGGGTTACCTAACCCTACCAGATTCACGGGCCTGGACGGGAACGGGAAGACGGAGCGTCTCTTGGCCTGGGCTGGACGTCTCTTGGCTTGGACTGGCCGCCCTGGACGTACCAATGTGAGCCGCGCTTGCAATACTGGCGAGATCGACAGCAGGACTGGGCTCAGCGGCGGGACGCGACCACACGCTGGCAGCCTTGGTGACAGAGACAGCTGCGGCGGCGGTGGCGGCTACGGCGGACAAGTAGGACGACGTCCTGAGCCCGTCACGGTGAACAACAAGTGTACGATCGTCGGAAAGCCCCTGATCGACTGAGGACCACGTCCGGCCAGTTGTCCCGGTAAATGCGCCGTACATCACCGTCTTCGCGACGGCGAGGCAGAACCGCTCGTAGGAGTTACCCGACCGGGTCCACTCATGCGCGACCTCCTCAATAGCGTAATGCCCAAGTTGCGTGGCGGTAGCACCGATGATCGCGTACTGGTTCTGGTGCCACCGTCCAAGTCCATCGGCGAGGCTTGCCAGACCGTCTACCAATTTGGTGCGGTCCGCAGGATCCATAATGGCGTCTCGCAGCGCCCCCCACCCCCGCTGCAACACGGTAGCGCCGGTTCCGCAAGACGCGCTGAACCGGTCCAACACACTCCAGCCGAATGAGCCAAAGTTTGTGGCTGACGTCGCCCATGCGTAGTAGCCGGCTTTCCTTGCCTCGACCCGCATCAGGCGGAGAAGCAGCGGATCACTGTCGTTGCTGATCGACGCGAGCGTTTGCGCGGGCGCTCCGATCTGAAGGAAGAATCGCGCCGAGTCGAGAGTGCCCCGGGCCAACGTGCCTAACTCAACGGACCTGCCGGCACTCCAGTTGTCCCACTGGCCAGCCGCCGGTATAGCCAATTTCAGAGCGCCGTCAATACCGGCGATCAGCGCCGCCCCCGTCAAGATCGATGCTCGGGATACGACACCTCGCCCAACAGCATCCGCAGTGAGTCCGACCGAATAGAAGGCGTGAATTAGCGTCTCGTCATCCCGAAGTGCACGAGCCAACCGCATACGTAGCGCTGCCCGGCCGAGATCGCTCTCCGGATCCTGGCTTGCCTCATCAGCGGGCACGCTATGGCCCTCCTCCAGCCGTCGCTCACTAATCGACCCTTGCGTTTCGTTCTGCGTGCGGCTGTTCTGCTGTAACTGCAATTCATCCACCTGCGGCACCCAATCCCGACCAGCATGATTGGCTGTGGGAAGCCATGCACACGGCCGCCCACAGCCAATATCCCGCTCCCAAAACCCACGTAACCTATGGGTTGAATAGGTTATCCTGCGCCCATGCGGGTTGCAAGAGTGCCCCGCGGAACGGCAGGGGACGGCGATGGTGCTGGTGGGTCTGGCCGCCGACCGCTGGTTGGCCAACATGGTGGTCGGGTCCAGTGGCTTGTCGGGCGCAGTGGCCGTCCTCGCACTCGGTCCACTGTGGCGGCGTGCCGCCCGATCGACGCCGTTCGGGGACCGGTTCGTACAAGATCGAACGAGTCCGAACCCGAAAGCCCTACCGTCGAGGTGGGCGGCGGTCGACGCTGAGGTCGTCGGGTGGGCACGGGGCCGCCCTGAAGGGGGAAGGGGGAAGGGCATGCGTGGCGTTCGCGAGCGTGGCATCAGCTGGACCTGAGGAACTACCCGCAACGGCGTCGGCATCCCCGCAGGTGCCGACGGCGTTCAGCAGAGCAGGCGCGGGTGCCGCGGAGGTCGTTGATCCCTCGACCACCGCGGCACCCGCCCGACCGCTGCCGGGGTCACTCCACGGCGGCCCGCCACGTCCAGGAGGTACGCCGTGCCCGACCCGGCAGCTCACCCCGGCCGGTCATCCACAACAGCACGTCGGGAGCGTCGCCGGGCGGGGCGTCCGGGAAGAGCCGCCGCAGCACCAGCGCGCTCAGGCCGCGCGGCGGCTGCCACGGCACGCCGAGGCCGAGGGCGATGTCGTGGGTGTGCAGCACCGTCTCGGCCACCCCCATCGCGGCGAATCCGGCCGGGTCGCAGGTGCCCCAGTGCCAGGCCCGCTCGGTCGGTTCGGCCGCCTCGACGGCGACCGCGAGCAGCCGGGCACAGGCCCGCACCACGTCGAGCACCCGCGCCGGGCCCGCCGTGGGGGAGACCCGCAGGTCGTACGGCAGGTAGCTGTCCTGCGCCAGGCCGGTGACCTGGCCGGCGTACGCGAGCAGGTCGTGCGCGACGTGCGCGGCGGTCGTCCAGCAGCTCCAGCTCAACGTGCCCGCGGGCACCGACCAGTCGCGGTCGAGGTGCGGGTGCAGCACCCGTGTCATCTCGTCGGCCGCCGCCCGTACGTCGGCGCCGGTCATCGCGGACGTCCGTAGGTCGATGCGTGCAAGAATCCATCCTCGTGCTTGGGGGAGGCGGACACCATGTTGCCCAACCTGGTGGTGGACACGACGGTACTGCCGCCGGCGGACCGGTTCGAGTTCTGGTATGCCCTGGTCGCCCAGGAGACGGGGCCCGTGCACATCACCAGCGCACGGCTGGACGACTTCGTCGCGTACGCCCAGGCCATCGACCTCGGCCGGATCCGGTTGGCCTCGCTGCGGTACCCGTCGCTGCTCGCCACCCGGCCCGCTGGGCTGGTCCGCCGAGCGCAGGCGGACATCTACCAGCTCACGCTGCCACTGACCGGTCGCAGCACCCTGGTCCAGGATCGCACCGAGACCGCGCTCGTCGCCGCCAGCCACTTCACCCTGCTGGACACTGCCCGTCCGCACATCGCCCGGCACCGGGCGGACAGCCCCGGTCTCGCCACGACGATCACCGTGCAGATCCCCTACGCGGCGCTGCCGTTGCCGCCGGATCGCGTGCGTCCCCTGCTGGCCACCCCGATGTCGTCGGGTCCCGGCGTCGCCGGGCTCCTGGTCCACCACCTGCGTAGCATCGCGGCGCACCCGGAGCAGTACGAGCCGAACCAGGCCGAGATGCTGGGCGGCATGGCGTTGGACCTGCTCGCCGCCACGCTCGCCCAGCGCCTCGACATCGAGGGCGTCCTGTCGCCGGAGACACGGCACGCCGCGTTACGCGCCCGCGTCGTCGCCTTCATCGACCGCCACCTCGACAGCGCCGAACTCAACCCCCGTAGCGTCGCCGCCGCCCACCACATCTCCCTGCGCTCCCTGCACCGCCTGTTCGAGGGTGAGGCGACGACTCCTGCCGAGCTCATCCGGGCCAAGCGTCTGGAGCGTTGCCGGCGGGACCTGGGCAACCCCCTGCACGCGCGACAGCCGGTGCACCTCATCGCCGCCCGTTGGGGTTTCCCGGACAAGGCCCACTTCAGCCGCCTCTTTCGCGCCCGCTACGGGCGTTCACCGCAGGCGTACCGGGCGGCCCAGACGGTAGCGGACCGCTGAGCCGGCAGCCGTTACCGCCGTCGGTGGTCGGTCGGGTCGTCCGCGTCGAAGTCGCGTACGGCGGTGCGGATCATCTCGCCGTACGGGTCGTCCGGTAGCTGGTCCAGGTGTTCCCGGACCCGGGCGAGGTGCTCCCGGGCCGGGCCGGCGTTGCCCAGTCGCCGGTGACAGTCGGCGAGGTTGAGGTACAGCGACGGTAGGAGCGCCCGGACCTCAAGCGAGGGCAGGTGCCGCCGGACGCGTTCGTCGGTCAGCTCGGACACCGCCACCAGGGCGCGTTCGTCCCAGCTCAGCTCCGCGTCGAGGGTGTCCTGTAGGTCGGCGAGATGGTGGGCCACTGTGCAGCGGTGCAGCGCATCGCCGGTCGGGCCGAGCTCGTCCCACAGCGCGGTGAGCAGTTCGCGGGCCTCGGCGGTGTCGCCGGTCTGGCCGAGCCGCACCGCCTCGATGACGCGAGTCGTGGTCGGATCGGGGGCCATCTGGTCGTTCATGTCGCCGATGGTGGGTCCTCGATGAGGTCGAGGGTCAAACGAACGAGCCGGCGCAGCGCTTGTCCAGATAGCGGGCGGAGGTCTCCTCGCCGAGCCGGACGTAGCTCGGTATTCGGCAACGGCGCGTCGTGTAGCCGCTTGCCGTCCGGGGCCAACCCGACCGCGTGGTGATCACCCTTACCGACGTCCGAAACCCAGGAAGACGCCATATCCGTCGTGCACCAGACTCTCCTCCACGCATCGCATCGAGCTGCCATGGGTTTTCCGGACAGGCCGACCAAGTAGAATTGGTTGATCTGGAGAGGGAAACTGGTGCCATGCGCGAAGAGGACTTTCTCCCCGTAGTTCCGGTAAGAAGCGGTGAAGATGGTGATCGAGGGGTCGCGGCCGATCGCCGCGGTCGCTCGTGAACTCGGTATCGGAGACGGCACGCTCGGAAATTGGGTGGCTGCGTACCGGCGTGAACACGCCGGCGACGAGCCGGACCTGAACGTCAGCGAACGGGAACGGCTACGGCAGCTCGAACGCGAAGCGCGGGAACTGCGTATGGAGAACGAGTTCCTGAAAAAAGCCGTATTACCGCAGATCCGGCCACGCGCGCACGCCGAGTGCGGCACGAAGGCGCTGCTGGACGCCACGTTCGACGGCTACCGGGCCGCGGAGACCGTGCTGGCCGACCGGTTGCTGCCCTCGTTTACCGCGGGGATGCCCATGATGGCCGATCGTAACTTCTGAGCTGGTCGTTGTGGCGTAAAGCGGTAGCAACCGGGGCTGATCTGCTATGGCGGGCCAGCGCATCGTTCCGGCTCCCCGTGGTCGACCGGCTGCCCGACGGCAGTTACTGTCCGTGCTGCGCCCGCCGCGTAAGAAGGATGGCGAGCCGATCACGGTGCGGGTCATCGAGTACACCGTGACCACGACCGACGGCGACGGGTCCACGACCAGTGAGTTGTTCTGCGTGGTCACGAACCTGCTCGACCCGACCATGTGCCGATCGAGGACATCCCGGCCCTGTACAACGAGCGATGGTCCGGAGAGACCATGCTGGAGGCGGTCAAGCCCGAACTCCGCGGCGGCCCGGACGTGCTCCTGCGTTCGCAGAGCCCCAACGGGGTACGCCAGGAGATGTGGGGGTTGTTCTGCCTTTATCAAGGCCTCGCCGACCTGATCGGTGACGCCGCCCGGCGTCACCGTGCCGATCCCGACAGGATCAGCTTCCTCCGCGCCCGCAACGCCGCCCACCGATCCGGGCCCCGGAGCCAGGCGGGGTTTCCCCTAAACGCCTACGCCGCGCCCGTGAACGCGCCTGGACCGAACTCAGCCGGCGCACCCACGACCACCCCGGAACGCTCCAGCCCCCGCGCCACCAGACGACGCAGCCACCGCTACCCCGCCCGCGGCGACCAGCCCGCCTAGTCGCCGGCTAAGCCACACCATCACCCTGCACCGCGTCAAGCCCCTACCAGCCAAGATCACCTTAAGAAGTGCCATTGGCAGCAGGCGGGCCGCAAACGATCTTGAGCATGCCGCTTGACGGCCCTCGGCGCATCTACGCAACGAGCGAAATCAGCCGTTCACGGAACAGACCCCCAGTCAACACGAAGCCGTCGATGCCATGAAACAACCTTTGGTTAGTTTTTCGCGCTTAGGGAAAGTTGTCCAACAGTAAATAGTCTCGTACGAAGTATCTGATATAACCGATCCACGGACGGAGCCTCATTGTGTTCTCGGCTTCTAGCACGGCAGTCGGCCGTGACGACACGACTGCAAGGAGTTCGCGCAAGGGTCTTTACAGTATCCGGGACTTGCCACCCGAGCTTTCCGCGGCGACGGTGTTGAGCCGCGGGCAGCGAAACACTCTGCTCGCACTACTGCTCGGCTTGACGGCGCTCGTAGCCGCCAAGCCCTTGGTGGGTTACGGCCTCTCGCCGATCACTCTGGTCCACGCGGTGATAGTCACCTCTGCAGTCACATACGTCGTTTACGAGTCCTACCAGATGATGCTCGCCATTGTGGGGTTCCGCCGGATTTCTCCGCCGGCGACCAAACAGCTCACCGACAAGGAGCTACCCACGTACTCGGTCCTGGTGCCGCTGTACAAGGAAGCCGCCGTCCTGCCGACTCTGATTCCTGCTTTGGCCGCCCTGGACTACCCCGTGGAGAAGTTGCAGATTCTGCTGGTCATCGAGGAATCCGACGACGTCACGCGCGCGGCATTGGACGGCATCACCTTGGGTCAAGCATTCGAGGTAGTCCTCATCAACCCGAGCATGCCCCGGACCAAGCCGAAAGCCTGCAACATCGCTCTCGAGCGCGTCTGGGGTGAGCTCTGCACAGTCTACGACGCGGAGGATCGGCCGGACCCCCAACAACTACGGGTTGCAGCGACCGCCTTTCGAGCTCATCCCGACGAGGTGGTGTGCCTACAGGCCGAGCTGAGCCACTGGAACCCCTATACGAACTGGCTTACCGCAACCTTCGCCGCGGAGTACGCATTGCGCTACGGGCCGACCATGCGCGGGCTGGACCGCTTGCAGGTGCCGATTCCCCTCGGCGGCAATTCCAACCATTTCCGAACTGCAGCACTGTGCGAACTGGGCGCGTGGGACCCATACAACCTGACTGAGGACGCTGACCTTGGCATGCGGATCGCCCGCCGCGGTTGGGTGACGCACAGCATTCCTTCGCTGACGCTGGAAGAGGCTAACAGTGATGTCGGTAACTGGATTCGGCAGCGCAGCCGATGGATCAAGGGACATGTGCAGACCTGGCTAGTGCATATGCGTCAGCCGCGCCGGCTCTGGAAAGAACTGGGACCCAAGGGTTTTCTGGGATTTCAAATGGTCATGGGCCTACCCGCGTTGGGCAAGATCCTGCATCCCTTCATCATCGCGGTGACCATCGCGTCGTTCCTACCCGGCAGTGGCCGATCCGAAGCAATCTTCCCGCCCTTCATCGCCAGCCTGGGACTTATCACTCTCATCATCGCCACGATCATGGTCATCACCCAACTGGTCAGCGCATGCGTCATGTGGAAGCTGTACCGATGCATTCCCACGGCTTTCACCTGGCACCTCTACGGGATGCTGATGAGCGTCGCCGCAGTCAAGGGCATAGGGCAGCTGATGCGACCGAGCCGCCGATTCCACTGGGAACTTACCAAGCACGGGCTGGTCAACGAACCCGGAGGGCCTCCCGCAACGCCGCTTCCCTAGCTTGATCTTTAACCCCGCGGGTCCTGTTGAGACCCCGGCCGAGCACGGAAACAGCCCTTGGTTGATGATCTTCTTGTCTAGGGAAGAACATCAATAACCAAGGGCTGTTCTGGTGATCAGTGTGCATGACTGTGGTCCGACTGATGCGGTCGGGGACTTGGCGGGGTTCCGGCGAGAGTTCTACGGATGTCTGACGGCGCGGGCTGACGCGTTGTTCGACCTGACCGACGCCGTGTTGTGCGCCGACGGGCCGGTCCGGTCGTTGGTGGAGTTGTCGCTGGTGGGTGAACACCGCCGTGGCCACGGGGCGTTGTATGACGCCCTCGCCTGCGGCCGGCTGGACATCGATCGGCTACGCACCGCTTTGGCGGCGGTGCCGTTGCCGCGGACAGCCGACGGCCGGTTGGTCCTGGCGGTGGACGTCACCTGCTGGCTGCGGCCGGACGCCCACACCTCACCGCAGCGAATCCTGTGCCACACCTACGGCCGCGGCAAGGACCAGAGCATCATGATCCCGGGCTGGCCGTATTCGATGGTCGTGGCCCTGGAATCGGGCCGCAGTTCGTGGACCGCGCCGCTGGACGCGGTGTGGCTCGCGCCCGGTGACGACGCGGCCACGGTCACCGCTGGGCAACTGCGCGACATTGTGGGTCGTCTGATCGCGGCCGGGCAGTGGCAGCCCGGCGACCTGGAGATCCTGGTCGTGGCCGACGCCGGCTACGACGCGCCCCGGCTGGCGTTCCTCCTGCGTGATCTGCCCGTGCAGGTCCTCGCGCGGATGCGCTCAGAGCGGGTACTCCGCCGGGCCGTGCCACCTCGGCAGCCCGGGACGATCGGCCGGCCACCCCGCCACGGCGGCGAGTTCATCTTCGGCGACCCCGCGACCTGGGGTGAACCGAATGCAGCCACCGTTGCCGACACCCGCCTCTACGGCACGGCGTGGGCCCGAGCCTGGGACCGGCTGCACCCCCGGCTGACCCACCGCAACGCCTGGATCGACGCGGCGACGGCACTGCCGGTCATCGAGGGAACCGTCATCGGCCTGGAAGTCGACCACCTACCCAGCGGCGCGACCCCGAAGCCGGTCTGGCTGTGGTGGTCCGGCGTCGACGCCACCAGCGCTGATATCGACCGGCTCTGGCAGACGTTCCTGCGCCGTTTCGACATCGAACACACCTTCCGCCTGTTCAAGCAGACCCTCGGCTGGACCTGCCCCAAGATCCGCACCCCGCAAGCCGCCGACTGCTGGACCTGGATGATCCTCGCCGCCTACACCCAACTCCGGCTGGCCCGCGCCCTCGCCACCGACCTGCGCCGCCCCTGGGAGAAACCCGCTCCACCGCAGCGTCTCTCGCCCGCCCGCGTCCGCCGGGGGTTTCGGCACCAAGGCGCGAAGACCACCAGTCCCGGCCGGCGCACCCAAACCCTCCCGGCCGGGACCAGGGCAACCACCCGGCCGCCGCAACAACCACCCCACCCCGCGCTACGACGTCCACATCGCGACCACCAAGAACGCCAGAACACCCGCTGCAAAGAAGACGAAGCCGCTCAATCCCCGTCCACGCCGCACAGGTTAAAGATCAAGCTAAGCCGGGATAGAGCTTGATCAACCCTCAGTTCCTACCGTTGTTTTGGACTGGAAACTACGGGCGGACCTATCCCGCGGCGTGGGTCCACAGCGGAGTTTCGCGCGGTCGACGGAATCGACTTCGCGCTCCAGCGGGGGGAGTGGTTCGGGCTTCTCGGGCCCAACGGCGCGGGCAAGTCCACCACCATGCGGATGATCGCCGCGACGTCGCCGATCAGTGGCGGCAGCCTGCGCGTCCTCGGCATGGACCCGATGACGCAGGGCCCGCAGATCCGCGCCCGGCTGGGCGTCGTCACCCAGGACGACCACCTGGACAACGAACTCAGCGTCCTGGAGAACCTGCACATCTACGGGCGCTACTTCGGCCTGCCCCGGGCCGTCATCCGGGACCGGGCGACCCGGCTGCTGGACTTCGCCCACCTGCGGGAAAAGGCCGGCGACCAGGTGGAGACACTGTCGGGCGGCATGCGGCGGCGGCTGACGATCGCCCGCGCCCTGATCAACGAACCCGACATCCTGCTGCTCGACGAGCCGACCACCGGCCTCGACCCGCAGGCCCGACACATCCTGTGGGACCGGCTGTTCCAACTCAAGCAGGAGGGCGTCACGCTCATCCTCAGCACCCACTACATGGACGAGGCCGAGCAGCTCTGTGACCGGATCGTCGTCGTCGACCATGGTCGGATCGTCGCGCAGGGCTCCCCACGCGACCTGATCACGCGACACGCCAACCGGGAGGTCCTCGAACTGCGCTTCCGCCCCGACGAACGAGACGCCGCGGCGGAGAAACTCCGGACCTCGGCGCTGGCCACCGGCGGCACCGCCGCCGACGGTCGCGTCGAGCTGCTCGCGGACCGGGCGCTTGTCTACTGCGCCGACGGTGAGTCCGCCCTCGCCACGGTGCACGCCCTGTCGCTCACCCCACTCACGGCCCTGGTCCGCCGCGCGACGTTGGAGGACGTGTTCCTCACGCTCACCGGCCGATCCCACATCGAGTAGGAGAAGGGACCACTGGTGCTGCGCGCATTCGGATACTGGCTCACCCGCTACCGGCGCACCTGGCGCGGGACGGTCGTGATCAACGTGCTGAACCCGTTGCTGTTCCTCATCGGCATCGGCGCCGGCCTGGGCGCCCTCGTCGACGACAACGCGCCCGCCCAGATCAGCGGCGTGTCGTGCACGGCGTTCTTCGCGCCGGGCATGCTGGCCGCGGCGGCCGTGCAGAACGCATTCCTGGAGGCGTCCTGGGGAGTGGCCCGCGCCGCCGGTTTCGGCGCCTACCGGGGCGCCACGCCGACGCCGATCGAGCCGGAGCAACTCGCCGCCGGGCACCTGCTCTTCATCACCGTACGGCTGCTCACCACCAGCGGCGCCTTCATCGCCGTGATGGCCGCGTTCGGGTTGGTCGAGGGCCGGTGGGCGCTCGGGACACTCCTCGCCGCAACACTGACCGGGCTCGCGTTCGCGGCGCCGGCCGCGGCGTGGGCGGTCGGGGTACGCACGCTGCGCCACATCGACACGGTGTTCCGATTCGTGATCATGCCGCTCTACATGTTCTCCGGCACCTTCTTCGCCGTCTCGCAACTGCCGGACTGGATCCGGCCGGTGTCCTACCTGCTACCGCTGTGGCACGGGGTGGAGCTGTGTCGCACGGTGAGCCTCGGCACGGCCACGGTCGCCGCGACGTCCGTCCACATCGCCTACCTGTTGGCGCTCACGATCGGGGGGTTCCTCGTCGCCCGCGTGACCTACCGCCGCCGGTTGCACCCCTGACGCCCCACGTCCAGAGCCCTGTGGAGACACCATGACCAGCGTCGTCGTACCTGCCTGGACCCGTCGCCGCGCGCTCGCGCTGATCGAACGCAACTTCATGATCTACCGGCGGTCGATCACACCGCTACTCAACGCGCTCGTCGAACCGATCCTCTACCTGCTGTCGATCGGCGTCGGCGTCGGGCTGCTCGTCGGCACGGTCCCCAGCGTCGACGTCCCCTACGCCGCCTACGTGGCGCTCGCGATCCTGGCCACCACCGCGATGAACACGGCGTTCAACCAGACCAGCATGGGCGTCTTCACCCGGATGCGGGTCGAGAAGACCTACGAGGCGATCCTGCCGACACCGCTCTCGGTCACCGACATCGCCGTCGGCGAGGTCACCAGCGCGATGATCAACGCGTTGCTGACGTCGATCGGCTTCCTGGCCATCATGGCGATCGGTGGGCTGGTCACCTCGGCCTGGGCGCTGCTGGCCCTGCCGGCCTCGCTGCTGATCTCGTACGCGTTCGCGGCGGGAGGGCTGGCCGTCACGACGTACCTGCGCGATTTTTCCGACTTCCAGTACATCCAACTGTTCATGCTGCCGATGTACCTGTTCGCCACGACGTTCTACCCCCTGTCGGTCTACCCGGAGGCGGTGCGGCCCCTCATCCAGGCCCTGCCGCTCTACCACAGCATCGAGCTGGTCCGGGAGCCGCCGCTGGGTCACCTCGGCTGGGGCCTGCTGATCGCGGCGCTCTACCTCGTCGCGTTCGGCTCGATCGCGATGTACGTGGCGACGCGCCGGATGACCCGGGCGATGCTGCGGTGAGCGAGGCGAAAACGTTGGACGCGACGCCGCGCGGGCGGTAGCTTGCAGTCGACCGCGACACCGTCCGAGGAGGTGAGACCCATGACCGCTGGTTCGATGTGGGTGCTCCCCTCGCCGTCACGGTTGGGCGACTGACGTAGGTGTCGCCGGGAGCGCCTTTCACCAAGGCACTCTCGAAAGGCCGCTCCTGTGTCCTCCGTTCACCTCGATCCTGCTTCCTCGCCGAGCCCTGACGCGGATCGTCCGCCGCCCCTGTTCGACGTGATCATCGTCGGCTGCGGGCCGACCGGCGCCATGCTTGCCGCCGAACTACGCCTGCACGACGTGCGGGTCCTCGTGCTGGAAAAGGAGACCGAGCCTCCGTCGGCCGTCCGCATCGTCGGTCTGCACATCCGCAGCCTCGAGGTGCTGGCGATGCGCGGACTCCTGGACCGCATGCTCGCGCACGGACGGCGACGTCCGGCCGCCGGCTTCTTCGCCGCCATCGACAAACCCGCGCCCACCGGGCTGGACTCCCCGTACGCCTACCTGCTGGGCATCCCGCAGCCGGTCATCGAACGTCTGCTCGCGGAACACGCGACCGATCTGGGCGCGCAGGTCCGGCGCGGGCGGGCGGTCACCGGTCTCGCGCAGGACGACGAGGGGGTGACCGTCGAACTGTCCGACGGGGAACAGCTACGCACCCGCTACCTCGTCGGCTGTGACGGCGGACGCAGCACGGTGCGCAAGCTCCTCGGCGTCGGCTTCCCCGGCGAGCCGTCGCGGACCGAGACGCTGATGGGCGAGATGGAAGCGGGTGTCCCGCCGGAGGAGATCGCCGCCACCATCGCCGCGATCGGCGGAGCCCGGCACCGATTCTGGGTCCGACCTGCGGGTGTCGGGGTCTACAGCGTCGTCGTCCCGGCGGCCGGAGTCAGCGATCGCGCCCAGCGGCCCACCATCGAGGACTTCGCCCAGCAACTGCGGGCTGTCGCCGGAACCGACTTCGGCGTGCACTCGCCGCGCTGGATGTCCCGCTTCGGCGACGCCACCCGGCTCGCCGAGCGGTACCGGGTCGGTCGGGTCCTGCTGGCCGGCGACGCCGCCCACATCCATCCGCCCATCGGCGGTCAGGGCCTCAACCTTGGCGTGCA
This sequence comes from Micromonospora sp. DT44, assembly GCF_049841635.1. Classification (NCBI taxonomy): domain Bacteria; kingdom Bacillati; phylum Actinomycetota; class Actinomycetes; order Micromonosporales; family Micromonosporaceae; genus Micromonospora; species Micromonospora sp. DT44. The sequence goes on from NZ_JBNCKS010000006.1 coordinate 112,348, forward strand.
GGACGCGGTCAACCTCGGCTGGAAACTGGCCGCGCAGGTGCGGGGTTGGGCCCCGGACACCCTGTTGGACACCTACCAGGCCGAACGTCGTCCGGTCGCCGCCGACGTGCTGGACAACACCCGCGCCCAGACGCAACTGCTGTCCGACGAACCGGGCGCCCGGGCCGTACGCCGACTGCTCACCGAGCTGATGGACTTCAACGAGGTGAACCGCCATCTCCTGGAGAAGATCACCGGCACCGGCATCCGCTACGACGTGGGCGAGGGCCCCGACCTGCTCGGTCGCCGGCTGCCCGACGTCGACGTGCGACAGGGCAACCTCTACGGGCTGCTGCGTCGCGGCCGTGGCCTGCTGGTGGACCGCACCGGACGACTGACCGTCGGTGGCTGGAAGGACCGGGTCGATCATCTCGCGGACGCCAAAGCGGCGGTGGACGTCCCGTGCCTCCTGCTGCGTCCCGACGGCTACGTCGCCTGGATCGGCGACGAGCAGCGGAACCTCGACGACCATCTCGCCCGGTGGTTCGGCAGATCCATGCCGTGAGTACGAGCGACGCTCATGACCCTTACTAAAGTTGACGCTTTATAAAGCTTCTGCTTGGATAAGGGTCATGAGCGTGACCCTCGACGACCAGCAGCTTGATGCCCTGTTCACGGCACTGAGCGATCGGACCAGGCGCGACATCGTGACTCGGCTGACCACCGGCCAGGCGACGGTCAAGGAGCTGGCCGAGCCGTACGCGATGAGCATGCAGGCCGTGTCGCAGCACATCCGTGTGCTCGAGCGGGCCGGCCTGATCAGTCAGGGGCGGCACCGGCAGAGCCGGCCGTGTCGCCTCGAACCCGCGGCGCTGGAGGCGGCGATGTCCTGGATCGAGCAGAGCCGCCAGGCCTGGGCGGATCGCCTGGACCGCCTGGAGACGCACCTCGCCCACCTGCAGGAAGGCTGAAATCCGTGGGTGACGGCGAACTCGTCTACCGGCGAGTCTTCCGCGCGCCGCGCGAACTTGTGTGGCGGTGCCTCACCGAGCCCGACGAACTCGCGCAGTTCTGGGGACCGCGCGGCATGGTGACACCGGTCGAGGGCATCGTCGTCGACCTCCGACCCGGGGGTCGGTTCGAGACCCTGATGATCGGAGACCAGGGCAGCTACCGGATGGTCGCCACCTTCACCGAGATCGTTGCGCCCGAGCTGCTCGCCTGGGTCGAGCCGGCGACCGGGATGCACACGACCAGCACGTTTCACGACCTCGGCGACGGCGGAACCGCGGTCGTCATCCACCAGCGGCACGTGCCCGAGACGATGCGTACCCCCGATGCCCGCGCCGGGTTCACCACCTCACTCGACAAGCTCGCGGAACGCCTCGCGCAGCTCACGCGAAAGGATCAGTCATGACGGACACGCAGCCCTGGGTCGCGTCGACCTACCGAAGACTCGCCGCCCTTCTCGCGACCGCTGCCGCCGACACCTGGGATGCACCCTCGCTGTGTGAGGCGTGGCTGGTGCGGCACGTTGTCGCGCACGTCACGATGCCGGTGCGGCTGACGCCCGTGGAGTTCGCCACCGAGATGGCCGCAGCCGGCGGCGACTTCACGGTGCTCTCCAACAGCATGGCCACGCGCGGCGCGGCGCTGCCCCGCACCGACCTCCTCGATCAGCTCCGATCGCCGGCCCTGCACGCCTGGCAGCCGCCGGGCGGCGGCCCCGCGGGCGCGCTGAGTCACGCCGTCATCCACTCCCTGGACGTGACGATCGCTCTCGACCGGCCCACGGTCGCACCGGCAGGCGCGGTCCGCACTGTCCTGGACACGCTCACCAACGCGAGCGGCGCCATCTTCGGGATCGACCTGGCCGGTGTCCGACTCGAATCCACCGACACGGACCGGAGCTGGGGAAGCGGTGAGGTCGTCCGTGGCGACAGCGGTTCTCTGGTGGCGCTGCTGAGCGGTCGAACGCTGCCCGACGGCCGGAGCCTGCCCCACGGCTGACGCCGCGGGACGCCACGATATCGAACCATGACCGACCGCGAAGTTGTGTGTCGTGTCCGGGTAATTACGCAGGTGGCGACGGCGCTTCATGATGGTGCCAGGATGTCGATCTGGACGTTCGGTACGCCAACTCGGTCGCCACAGAACGAGAGTGCGCCTACCCCCGGCGAGGAGAGACGTGACCCCGGATATTCAGGCGGTGCTGGCCATCGGCGCCACGACGCTGGTGACCGCTGCCGCTACGGACGTGTGGAACGGGTTGGCTCGCCCGGGGTTCATCCGGCTGTTCGGACGCGGTCGCGCCGACCAGGAGGCGAAGGCCGCGCGTCGGCTCGACGCGCTGGCGGCCACCGTGAAGCAGGCGCCGGCGGACAAGCAGGTCGAGGTCCGGGCCCAGCAGCAGCCGCAATGGCTGACCCGGTTGCAGGATCTCGTCGAAGACGACCCGACCGTCATCGACGACCTGCGGGCTCTTGTCACCGAGCTCACCGCCCGGCTACCCGCCGAGCAGAAGGTACAGATCCAGAACATCGTGGCCCGTGACCACGGACTCGCGTTCGGCGTCCAGAACGGCAACATCATCTACCACGAGGCACCACCTTCGACGGAAGCGTGAGCGGGAGTCGATGGATCGCATGGTCACGGCAGACGGACCAGACCCCTCGTTCCAGCAGGTCACGTCAGTCGGCGGGTTCGCCTACGGCGTGATCAACGCCGACATCCATGTCTTCGCCAACGGCGAACCGCTCTACCTGCTGGCCAACTGGCAACCCGAACCGGACGCCGACGTGGACTGGCTGCGGCAGATGCCCAGCCGCATGCTCAACGCCCGACGCGCCGTGGTGCCGTTCACCGGCCGCGATCAAGAACTCGCCGACCTGCGGCAGTGGCGCGACAGCGGACCGCCGCGGCTGAGCGTGCGCTGGCTGCACGGGCCCGGCGGCCAAGGCAAGACCCGTCTCGCCGCCCAACTCGCGGCCGAGTCGCTCACCGCCGGCTGGAAAGTGGTTGCCGCATTCCACGGTCCCGACGCCGACCGGCCCGCGCCCGGCAGCCACGACCTCGCCCTGACCGGGACCGCCGGGCTGCTTCTCGTGGTTGACTACGCCGACCGGTGGCTGTTGAGCAACCTCACCTGGCTGCTCAAGAACGCTCTCCTTCACCAGGACGGCGTCCCCACCCGAGTTCTCATGATCGGCCGCAGCCTGGACACGTGGCCGGCGATCAGCGCCATCCTCGACAACTATCGGGGCCACACGAGCGCCCAGCGGCTCCCCGACCTGCCCACCGATCACGCCCGACCCGCCATGTTCACCGCGGCCCGCGATCGGTTCGCCGCCATCTACCGGCATCCCCGCCCTACCACGATCCTGCCCCCGGCCCAGCTCGACAGTCCCGAGTTCGGGCTCACCCTCGCCGTACACATGGCCGCCTTGGTCGCCGTCGACGCCGCTGTCAGCGGCGAACGGCCTCCCGAAGGCATGGACGCCCTGACCCGGTACCTGCTCAATCGGGAACAACTGCACTGGCGACGGCTCTACCACGACGGCATCACGGGAACAGGGAGCGGCTATCGAACCCCGGGCGACGTGATGAACCATGCCGTTTTCACCGCTGCCCTCACCGGCGCACTCGACCCCACCGCCGGCGCCGAGCTTCTCGAACACCTCGGTATCGGACCAGACGTCGAACAGATCCTCCGCGACCACACCGTCTGCTATCCACCCGCCGAATCCAACCAGCCAACCGTCCTGGAACCCCTCTACCCGGACCGGCTCACCGAGGACTTCCTCGCACTCACCCTGCCGGGACACCACATCGACTACCCCGCGCAGAACTGGGCGCCCAATACCGCAACCGCTCTCCTGACCGCCCGCCCCCAGGACGACTCGACAAGCTCGGTGCTCTCCCGAACAGTCACGTTTCTCGCCGCAGCCGCTGACCGCTGGCCCCACGTGGGCAGCACTCTGCTCTATCCGCTATTACGCGAATATCCCGATCTCGCGATCAGAGCGGGCGGCACGGCGTTGACCGCTCTCGCTACCAGCCGATCCGTGAGCATCGAGGTGCTGGAGAGCATCGAACCTCTGCTACCGATCGACAGGCACATAAACTATGACATCGCCGCGGCCGCCGTCACCAGCGTGCTGACCGCACACCGCCTCGCCCACACCTCTGATCCCGCCGAACAGGCCGTTCTGCAGTCCAATCAGGTCTTCCGCCTTGCCCGTGCCGGCCGCCAGGAGGAGGCTCTGGCCGTGGCCGAGGAGGCCGTGGACACCTGGCGGCGGCTGACCGAGGCAGACCCGGACGCCCACCAAGAAAACCTCGCCACCTCGTTGAGCGACCTCGGCCTCCGTCTGTCCGAGCTGGGTCGCGGCGAGCAGGCCGTGGCTGCGGTCCAGGAGGCTGCCGCCATCTTCCGTCGGCTGGCCGCGGCAGACCCGAGCGCCTACCTACCTTTTCTTGCCGCGTCGCTGAACAACGTCGCTGCCGTCCTAGCCCGGCTGGGCCGCCTGGCGGGGGCTCTGGCCGTGGCCCAGGAGGCCATGGCCACCTGGCGGCGGCTGGCCGCGGCGAACCCGGACGCCTACCTATCCGACCTCGCCAACTCGTTGAACACCCTCGGTGCCTGCCTGTCCCAGCTGGGCCGCCCCGGGCAGGCCCTGGCCCCAGCCACGGAAGCCGTGGCCATCTTGCGGCGGCTGGCCGAGGCGAATCCCGGCGTCTACATGTCCAACTTCGCCCTGGCGTTGAATAACCTCGGCAACTGCCTGTCCGCGCTGGGCCGCCGTGAGCAGGCGCTGGAGACGACTCAGTTGGCCGCCGGCACCTACCGGGTACTGGCCGAGGCGAATCCGGACTCCTACCTACCCGACCTCGCCCTATCGCTGAACAACCTCGGCCTCCGCCTGTCCGCGCTGGGCCGCCCTGAGCCGGCCCTGGCCCCGGCCCAGGAAGCCGTGGCCATCCGGCGACGGCTGGCCGAGACGAACCCGGACGTCCACCTTCCCCACCTCGCCGACTCGTTGACCAACCTCGGCGCCTACCTGTTCGAGCTGGGCCGCCCTGAGCCGGCCCTGGCCCCGGCCCAGGAAGCCGTGGCCATCCGGCGACGGCTGGCCGAGACGAACCCGGACGTCCACCTTCCCCACCTCGCCGACTCGTTGACCAACCTCGCGGCCCACCTGTCCGCGCTGGGCCGCCCTGGCCAGGCCCTGGCCCCGGCCGAGGAAGCCGTGGCCATCGGACGGCGGCTGGCCGAGACGAACCCGGACGCCTACCGACCCCACCTCGCGGCGTCGTTGACCAACCTCGGCACCTGTCTGTCCGGACTGGGTCGCCCTGAGCAGGCGTTGGCTGCTGCTGAGGCCGCCGCCGTCATTCACCGGCGGCTGGCCGAGGTAAATCCGGACGCCTACCTGTCCGACCTCGCCACCTCGTTGACCAGCGTCGGCAGCATCCTGTTCGGGCTGGGTCGCCGCGAACGGGCCATAGCCCCGGCCGAGGAAATCGTGGCCATCCGGCGACGGCTGGCCGAGACGAACCCGGACGCCCATCTACCCGACCTCGCCATGTCGTTGTGGACGTACGCCACGCTGTGCGCAGACGTGAAGCAGAACCTGTCCGAAGCTTTGAAGGCGATCACCGAGGCGACTCAGCTCTACGGATCGCTGGCCAAACGTATGCCGCAGAAGTTCGCAGGCCAAACACTCTCCGCGTACCGGACTCTGGCCGATGTGCTGGAAGGAGTCGGCCGCGGGCAGGAAGCGGACGGTCTTCGGCAGCAGCTCGACAGGATTTCGATCAGAACCAGGAATTGAGCAACCCTGTTCGCCTTCAGGGACGGCCACGGCCCCACGACCTGTGCCACTCGTCGGTGTCAGTCGAGCATCGGCACCGAGCGCCCTTGGTCCACCGTGTATGCGCCCGTCGAGAGGACACCGAGGGTCGCGGGAGTCAGCGTCAGCGACACGACGCCGCCGGGCAACACGCGGATGCTGTCCTCGGACGCCGCGAACGTCGCGGGCGTCGACCCGTCCGGGAACAGGCGCTTCCCGCCGCCGACGACGACCGGGTACTGCAGCAGCCGGTAGATGTCGACGAGTCCGGCCTCGTGCAGCGTCTGGACGAGCTGCCAACTGCCGTGCACCTGGAGTTCCCCGCCCGGGCGTTCCTTGAGCCGGCGCACCGCGTCGACGATGTCGGTACGCAGGACCGTCGTCGGACTCCAGTTGGCCTCCTCGTCGGGCAGCGTCTCGCTGACGACGTACTTCGGCAGGGTGTTCAGCTTGGTGGCGATCAGGTCGTCGGGTGCGGTGACCTTCGGCCAGTACCCGCCGAGCAGGCCGTAGCTCGTGCGGCCGAACAGGAAGGCGTCGGCCGCACGGAACCAGCCCTCGATGACCTCGTTGGTGTGCGCCGACATGTGCGGGACGAGCCATCCGCCCCGGTCGAAGCCGTCCGAGCGGTCCTCGTCCGGGGCGCCCGGTCCCTGCATGACGCCGTCGAGGCTGACGAAGACGTTGACGCTGAGCAGCACGGTTCTCCTCCGTTGGTGTGATTCGGCCGGTCGCCCCCGGCGGCCGGCCGACGGAGGTTAGCTGCCGGGCCGCGGGTCGGTCTTGTACAGGAACGACATCGTCGGGTTGTCGCCCGGCCGCAGTCCCCGCGCGGTGTGTCCGACGAAACGCCGCAGCGCGTGTGCCAGGTGGGCCTGGTCGAAGTAGCCCAGCGTGTCGACGGCGGCGCGCCAGTCGAGGCCGTCGCGCAGCATGGTGGCTGCGGCGTTCGCGCGGTCGATCTGGGTCACGGCGGTCTGCGACAGTCCGGTGACGGCCCGGTGTTGCCGCTGGTGGGTGCGCGTGGACCCGTGACGGTCGGCCTCGCCGCCCGTCAGGCGTGAGGGCACCAACAGCCCTGCGTCGCGCAGGCGTCGGATGAACTGCTCGACGTTCTCGTACGTCGGCGCCTCCCAGTCCTCGCCACCGATGACCACCCGGCCCGAGCGTGTCACCGGAAAGGACACGTGGCTGTCGACGATCGAGGTCGCGGGGTGCGGCCGGAAGACAGCGCCGAGCGTGAGCCGGATCCCGAGGAACTCGGCCTCCGGCGGGACCGGTGCCGTGGTCGCCCTGGTCTCCGGCCCGCGCAGCGAGACGAGGACCCGCCCGGTCGTCCGCGTGACGATCAGGTGGCAGCACGTACGCGCCACAGACGTCATCGTCTCCTCGGCGTCGCTGGTGGTGCGCCACACGCGGTCGACGATGCGCGTGTCCGTCTCGGTCTGGCGATGTTCGAACCGCAGAGCCATGACCCCTCCATCGAGCTGGCGCAACGTCGGCTCCTGAGCGTAGGCGATCGCCTCAGCCACGAATTAATGGATTGCCGGTAACAGTAATCCATTAATTTGCACCCACAAAAGGTGCATAACACACAGGCACCATAATGACAGTTCTTGTGCGTAAGCGCTCACGCTGTTGTAGAGCCGGCGTTCATCTCGTCGCGGTGGCCCATTCGGCCGCCGTCGTGGGGCTGTAGTACCGGGTGAAGCCACAGCCCCACGCGATCGGGTCGGCGAGCGGCGCGCCGCCCCAGCGGGGCATGCCGGACACGAGCAGCCGGGTGCCGACCTGATAGGCAGGGCCAGCCTCGGACGTGGCATCGCCCGTCCCGGCCCCTGCGGCGGGCGGCGACATGTCCACCACGGCGGTGCCTGCGGATCCGCCTCTGAACCAGGTGTGCACCTGGAACTTCACCGATCGCAGGTCCAGGGGAGGATTCGCGCCGCGTTCGGTTCGGGCCGGTCCGATGCCGGTCACGGTGCCGTCGAAGGCGAAGGCCTGCTCGGCGAGCGTCTCTGGTGCGTACGCCTTGACGCACTGGGTCGCGCCGAAGGCGAGCGGATCGCCGGGCTTGACCCCGGCCGGCAGGTCGGCCGTAGGCGTCGGAGTGACCGGTGCGGACGAGGGGATGACCGGCGGCTGTGCCTGCGGCGTCGCGGCCGGCCGGAAGGCTCCGTACCCGCCCACCGCGAAGATCACCGTGGTCGTGGCCGCCGCCACCATCAGGGTCCGTCGCCTGCGGTGGACCCTGCGCACCGCCGCGGCGGCCACGGTCAGCTCGTCGGGGGCGTCGGCGGCCTCGGCGGCGAAGAGCTCGCGCAACTCGCGCTCGGTCGACTGGTTCATCGGGTCTCCCTCTGGGCGTCGATGGCCGCTGGCCCGCGCAGGCTCGCCAGGGCACGTGAGGCGGTGGCTCGTACGGAGCTCTCGCTGACCCCCATGGCCGCGGCGATCGCCGCGTCGTCCAGGTCGGCGTAGTAGCGCAGGACGAGCACGGTGCGGGCGCGCGGGGCGAGCCTGTTCAACAGCACCCGCATCTGGTCCCGGGCGGCGACCGCGTCGGCCGGGTCGGCCACCGTGGCACCGGTCTCCTGGCGCAGGTCGGTAGGCCGCTCCGTCGTCCAGCGTCGGCGACGCCAACTCAGATGCGCGTTCACCAGCATGCGGCGTACGTAGGCCTCGGGGTCTGACGCGGCGCGCACCCGCTTCCAGTGCCGGTACACGTCGGCCAGCACGGTCTGCGCAAGATCCTCCGCCACCTGCCGGTCGCCGCTCAGGACGAACGCCAGGCGCACCAGCGACCGGCCATACCCCGCCACGAAATCCTCGAACGACACGCCTGCTCCCGTCAGTGCTCTCCACTAGGAAGACGCACCGGCCACCGCCCGGCGCTGCACGGCTACCCTCTCCGAGCGCTGGTCGGCGTTCGACACCGGCTCCGGGCCCGGCGGGCCCGGAGCCGGTGTCGTTGCCCGATCTACCTCGCGGCCGGTGAGGCGTACCCGACGATGGACGAGGCCCAGTTGCTGTACTGCGGGTGGGTCACGCCGTCCGACTGGTTGCCGCCGACCACGTAGTGGTTGCCGTCCGTGCTGGTGTCGTAGTACGACGTGACGATGGCGACGTGGTCGTAGCTGCCGTTGCCGTCCCAGTCGTAGACCACCGCGTCACCCTTGCGCGGGACGTAGCCGCTGCCGCGCCCGTGCCAGGTGCCGTTGTTGATGCCGTACGTCCGGAAGCTGCCGGCCGCCGCGGTGAGACCGGTGTACTTCGCGCCGCCCCAGTAGAAGGCGAACTTCGCGAAGTCCGCGCACCATTGCCGCTTGCGCCACGCCACCGGCCCCCAGGCCTTGGTGCCGTCGCGGTACATGTAGCCGTTGGTGGTCTTGCCGCACTTGCCGTAGGTGGAGGCGGTGCCGTCATTGCGGTCGTTGGCCGGGTCGGTCCAGAAGCCGGTGTAGAAGTTGCAGTCTTCGGTCGAGGTCTCGGACAGCCGTGCCTGGACGTCGGCGTTGGTGGACGTGTACTGCTCCCACGCGATGTTTCCGACGTCGATGCCGAGCTGGGTGTCGCCCGCGGCGTACGCGGGGCTGGCCACGCTGAGGGTCGACGCCGCGAGGGCGACCGCCGTGACCAGCGCCATACGGATCCTTCTCATCGGTTCTCCTACTTTCTGACTGACGAAGGTGGACGTCAGAAAGCGTCGGCGTGCCGGCTTGGGCGGCCCTTGAGGGAGTCTTGACTCTCCTCTTCGACGACGGTGGTGGAGGCGGTCAGTCGTCGAGGTCGCGTAACGCGGCGGCCACCGACTCGGCGTTCGGATGGTCGAGTTCGCGAAGGATCGTCGCTGCCTGCCGCAGGAACTCGCGCGCCTGCTCCGCCTCGCCGGCGGCGGAGTGGCTCTGCCCCAGATGCGTCAGGATCTCCGCCTCGTTGTAGCGGTCCCGGAAGTTGCGGACCAGCTTGAGGGCCCGCTGGTAGCAGGTGTTGGCCTCGGCATGCCGGCCCAGGTGGTGGTACGCGTAACCGAGGCTGTCCCAGGCGCCGGCCTCGGCGTGCTGGTCGCCGATCTCCTGGTTGAGCTCGACCGCCCCCTCGCAGTACGCCACGGCCGCGCCGTGGTCGCTGAGCTGGGTGTGCAGCCAGCCGACATTGTTGACGGCCATCGCCTCCCCGGCCCGGTGCCCGGCCTGCCGGTAGAGCTCGAGGGCCAACTCGTTGTGGCGTAGCGCGTCGGACCAGCGGTCCTGCTGGTTGTATGCCCAGCCGAGCCCACGGTGGGTGTGCGCCTGGCTGACCGGGTCGCCCAGGTCCTCGAACAGCGCGAGTGCCCCCTGGTAGTGCCGGTGGGCCTCGTCGAGTTCCCCGAGCTGGGTGTGGGCGACTCCCAGGCTGCGGTGGGAGCACGCCTGCCAGCGCCGCTCACCGAGCCGGCCCGCGGCCCGCAGCGCCGCGAGCTGCGTCGCGGTCCAGTCGCGCCAGTGTCCCTGCTCGTCGAGGTAACTCTCCATCGTCCAGGCCAACTGCCAGGTGTACGCGTCGAGCCCGTCGCGCGCGGACTGGCGCAGGATGCCGAGCAGCACGGCGTGTTCGGTGTGGAACCAGGCCAGCGCCTGCGCCTGGTCGGCCACCGGGTCGAGGGTGAGTTGGGGCTGTGCGGGCGGCAGCGTGATCGGCTCGCGGGCCGGGTCGAGCAGGCACGTCGCCGCGTGGGCGGTGTGCAGGTAGTGGTCGAGCATGCGGACGAGGGCGGCCTGCCGGTGGTCCGGGGCGTCACGCTCGACCTGCTCCGCCGCGTACAGGCGGACCAGATCGTGCAGGCGGTACCGCGTCGCCGTCTGTTGGTGGACCAGGTGCGCCTCGTGCAGGTCGTGCAGCAGCGGCCGGGTCTGCCGTGGGGAGAGGCCGCTGAGGCTCGCCGCGGCCCCCAGGCCGACCTCGGGGCCGGGGGTCAGACCGAGCAGCCGGAACATCCGGGCCGCCTCCGGCTGCAGGGCGCGCGTGGAGGAGGCGAAGACCGCGCGCAGGTCGGCACTCAGGTCGCCGGTGGTCAGGGCGTCCAGCCGCGTCGCCTCCTCGGACAGCTCCTCGACGAGCGCCCGCAGCGGGAGATCGGGGTGCATCGCCGCGCGCGCCGCGACGATGCTCAGGGCCAGTGGCAGGCCGTGGCACCGGGCCAGCAGCGCGGCGACGCTGTCGGGTTCCTCCGCGAGCAGTCGCGGCCCGAACCGGCGGGACAGCAGGTGGTGGGCCTCGTCGTCGGTGAGCACGTTCAGGGTGAAGCCCTGCGCGCCCTGTGCCACGAGGCCGCCCAGGCGACGACGGCTGGTCACCAGGACGGTGCAGGTGGGGCTGCCGGGTAGCAGGGTGGCGACCTGTTCGGTGTCGTGGGCGTTGTCCAGCACGATCAGCATCCGCCGGCCCGCGAGCAGGGTGCGGTAGAGGGCCGCCTGCGCGTCCACGCCGGTCGGGATCGCCTTGGGCGGTACGGCCAGGGCGTCGAGGAGGCCGCGCAGGGCCACCGGCGGCGGCACCGGCTCGGCGGCGGGGTCGAAGCCGCGCAGGTTCACGTACAACTGGCCGTCGGGGAAGCGGTCCAGGTGGTCGTACGCCCAGCGCAGGGCCAACCAGGTCTTGCCGACGCCGCCGGTGCCACCGATCACCGCGACGGCGACGGCGTCGTCGGTCTGACCCTCGACCAGGCGGGACAGCGTGGCCAGTTCGCGGACCCGGCCGGTGAACAACGGCGGTGGGGCCGGCAGTTGTCGGGGCGTCGGGTGGGGCGCCGCCGTCTCGGTCGTCGGCGCGGCGAGTGTCGGATCGCCGTTGAGGATGCCCAGGTGCAGCGCTTGCAGATCGGGACCGGGGTCGACGCCGGTCTCGTCGGCCAGGACACGGCGCAGCCGGTCGTAGTGCTCCAGCGCCTCGGCCTGCCGACCGCAGCGGTAGAGGGCGCGCATGAGTTGCCCGGCGAGGCGCTCGTCCAGAGGATGGGCCGGCGCGTCGCGCAGGAGGTCCGGCAGCAGGGACGCGTGCAGGCCCAGGCGGAGCGCGGTGTCCGTGCGGTCCCGTTCGGCGGCCAGCCTCTCCTGCGTGAGCGCCTCGCGCGTCTCGTTGAGCCACGGGGTGTCCAGCCGGGGAAAGGGCTCGCCACGCCACAGGCCGAGGGCCTCGTCGAACCGCCCCAGCGCCGCCTCGTCGTCGGGCACTGCGCGCGCCCCGGCGACCAGGTCGCGGAACCGGTGCAGATCCACTGCGGCCGGGTCCACGCTGAGCAGGTAGCCGCCCGAGCGGCGGGAGATCTCGGCACCGCCGGCCAGGCAGGACCGCAGGCGGGACAGGTAGCTGTACAGCGAATTCACGGCGCGCTGCGGACGATGGTCGGCCCAGACGCGTTCGAGGAACTGGTCGACGTGTACGACGCGATTCGCCTCGATGAGCAGGATCGCCAGGACGCTGCGCTGCCGAGCGTGGCCCAGGTCGACCCATTCGCCGTCGATTTCCGCCTCGACCTCGCCGAGCAGCCTGAACTTCACCGACACCGTCCCCCGCTGTCGCCGTTCCCGGCTTGACCAGGCGATTCAAGATTCGCTCAAGAAGTCTCTCCATTGTATTCGGAGACATTCTCGGATCCGGATCGCGAGGACGGCCGTCTACGTGCTGGGACGGCACGGCAGCGGGCCCCGGGACTCCTTGAGGGAGTCCCGGGGCCCGCTGCGGCGGTGGTGCGCGGAGGGCGTCAGTCGCCGGCGGAAACCTCGTAGAGCCGGCTGCCGCTGACGAACGTGGACCCTTCGTAGTTCGAGATCGTGAACGTGATGTAGCCGGTTTCGGCGATGTCGAGGTCGATGTCGACGCACTTGCCGTTGCCGGGGTAGTAGTGCCGGTTGCCGCTGTACGAGCCGCCGTTGATGGCGTAGTTCACCACCGGGTGGTGATTGAGTCCCGTGTCGCAGACCCAGAGGTGCTCTCCGTAGGGCGCGAAGCAGGCGAAGGCGCCGCCGTCGTACGAGTAGCCGCCGTAGCAGGCCGAGGGCGGGCTCGCCGCCGCCTGCGCCGACGGTGCCGCCGCCGAGGCCGGCGCGGCGAACGTCAGCACCGCGCCAACGGGGATGGCGAGCGCCGTCGCGATTCGTCCGAGCTGCATGGGAACCTCCTGTGCGAGTTGCCCCGGACGTCCGGGGTATCTGCGTCGAAGGCTGCCGGCGCGGGTGTGCGAAAACCTTGCGTGGAGGTTGAATCGCCTGGTGAACCTGGGGCCGGGCGTCAGTTCGACAGGTACGCCGAGCGGGCCTGGCTCACCTCGGCGGCCTGGCGCTGCCGCCACCGGCGTTGGCTGTCCCGGTTGCAGGCGCGGCACGTCCGGCGGTATCGACCCGTCGACTCGTCGATCTCGCGGTCGTGCCCGTTGCGGCAGGTCGGGCCCTGCGTTCGGGTGCGGCAGTTCTCGGCGCGGCTGACCTGCCGCAGGTGGGTGGGCTCGATGCAGTCCTTCGCCGGGCAGAGGTGGTCGACCTCCAGATCGGGGCGGTACCCGCCGACGAAGACGACGTACGCGGCGATGTGCGCCCAGGCGCGGCCGGCGACCTTCTGGTGAACGCCGCGCCGCGTGCCGTACCCGCTGATGATGAGGCAGCCGTCGTCCTGCCGCACCGAACGCCGCAGGAGATGGTCGCGCAGACTGGCCTCGGTGAAGTGGCGGGACAACCCCTTGACCTCGCTGAGCACGGCGTCACCCTATCGGAGGCGTGCGGCGTGCTCGGGCAGGTCGACGTCGGTGTCGTCGGCGACGTCGGCGCAGTCCACCAGTCGTACGGCTGTTGCGTGGGCGTGGAGGTAGTCGCGTGCGCCCCGGTCGCCGGTGGCCGCCTCGGCGACTCCGGCCCAGTGGTCGCGCCCGAGCAGCACCGGATGTCCGCGTCGCCCGTCGCGGTAGGTGGCCATGGCGAGGGATTCGACGGTGGCGTCGCGGGCGACGCGTCGTACCGCCTCAGGGGTCAGGTCGGGCTGGTCGACCAGGGTGACCACGACGGCCGCGGCCGGGCTGGACGTGAGGGAGTCCAGCCCGGCGCGCAGCGACGAGCCCATGCCCGACGCCCAGTCGCCGTTCACCACCACGTCGGGCAGCCGGGTGCGGGCGCGGATCTGGTCGGCCTGCGCGCCGAGCACCACCAGGACGGGTCGGCAGCCGGCGGCGGCGAGGAGGTCGGCGGCGTGCTCCACGAGCAGGCGGCCACGGTAGGGCAGGAGGGCCTTGGGTTGTCCGAGCCGTCGGCCGGCGCCGGCCGCCAGGAGGAGACCCGCCGTGACCATGGCCCGAGCCTAGTCCGCACGACCGGCGGACGCCCCGCCGCCGGTCAGCGCGCCAGCCACTCCCGGTACGAGGTGGGGGCGAGCACGGCGTCCTCCTTGGCGATCAGCACGTCACCGGGGGCCGCGGCGAACATGCCGGCGGTGTCGTCGGTGGTGACGGTCCGCTGGTCGCCGCGGGCGGCGAGGGTGATCCGGCCCAGCTCGTCGAGCCCGAACACGTCGGGGCCGGCGACGTTGCGGATGCCCTGAAGGGGCGCGCCCACGCTCACGTCGGCGACGGCCTGGGCCACGTCGGCCGCGGCCATCGGCTGGACGGGGGTGCTGGGCAGGCGTACGCCGGTCTCGTCGGCGGTCCAGGAGATGACCGCGTCGATGAACTCGAAGAACTGGGTGGCGCGGACGATCGAGTACGGCACTCCGCTGGCCTTGAGGATGTCCTCCTGGAGCACCTTCGCGCGGTAGTAGGCCAGGTCGGGCACCTGGTCGACGCCGACGATCGACAGGACCACGGCGTGTCCGACGCCGGCCTGCTCGGCGGCGGTCAGGAGGTTGTCCATGGTGGTCTGGAAGAACGGGGGGGAGGCCTCGTCGAAGGTCGGCGAGTTGGTGAGGTTGACGACGACGTCAACGTCCTTGAGCGCCTCGGGGAGGCCCTGCCCGGTGAGGAGGTCGACGCCGGTCGACTGCGAGTGCCCGTACGCGTCGTGCCCGGCCGTGCGCAGGATCTGGACGACCTGGGAGCCGATCAGGCCCGTTCCGCCCATCACAGCGATCTTCATGTCCGTTCCACCTTCCGTGTCCGGTTCGTCCCCGCACCCCAGCGGCGCCGGCAAACTCGGACCTCTTATGTCCGAGAACTATACTCGGACAAGAAGGATCCGAGTATCAGGGGTGGCTAGGGTGAGGCGATGAAGATGTCCGGTGGTGTCGAGTGGGCGCTGCACTGCTGTGTCGTGCTCACCACCAGCAGCCGGCCGGTCCCGGCCGCCCGGCTCGCGGAGCTGCACGACGTCTCCGGCAGCTACCTCGCCAAGCAGCTCCAGTCGCTGGCCCGCGCGGGGCTCATCCACTCCGTGCAGGGCAAGTCCGGCGGCTACGCGCTGACCCGCGCGCCGGAGTCGATCAGCGTGCTCGACGTGGTCCACGCCGTCGACGGACCGGGCCCGGCCTTCGTGTGCACCGAGATCCGCCAGCGCGGCCCGCTGGCCACCCCGCCCGCCGACTGCACCGGCGCGTGCCCGATCGCCCGCGCCATGTGGACCGCCGAGACGGCGTGGCGCGACGCCCTGGCCGGCATCACGATCGCCGACCTCGCCCGCGACGTGGACGCCGACTCGGGCCCCGAGGCCCTGGCCACCGTCCACGCCTGGCTCACCGGCGACCCCGCCGGCTGAGCGCTCGGCGGGCGTGACGCGGCTCAGCCGGCGCGACGTACCTCGGTGTCCCAGATCTCGGCCCACGGACGCCGCAGCCCCCGGCACACGTGGATCGGGCCGCCGTTCTCGTCGTTGGCCACCTCGACCCGCTGGTCCACCCGCCCGGCCAGCACACACTGCTCGAACCAGCCGTTCAGCGCGTCGGGGCGCTCCCAGCCGACCGCGATGACCACGTCCGCATCGGCGGGCGGGCGGCCGAAGTCGAGCATGCTGTTGTGACCGGAGTACGCCCGGGGCAGCCCCCGTGCCGGTCCGTAGCGCGCGACCGCCCCGGCCTCGCCGTAGTTGGCGGTGAGAACGACCGCCCGCGCGCGTTCCGACTCCGGCAGGCCACGGTGGACGGTGGCGAGTGAGTCGGCGAACGCCGGCCAGCCGATGGTCTCACCGGCGTCATAGTTCACGTCGACCATGAAGGCGGGCAGCCGATCGGCCGGCAGCACGGGCAGCAGCAGCACGATGCTGGGCAGCAGGAACGGCACCGCGCCGGCCGCGAGCACCCCTCGCCGCAGCCACGACCGGCCGCGCGACGCCCAGGCGGCGGTGACCACCGCGCCCGCCGCGACGAGCGCCAACAGCAGAGGAGCGTCGTAGTAGCCCTTGCCGCCGGCCACCAGGACCACACCGAACACGACAACCCAGGCCCAACCCACCGCCCGGTACGACCGCCACGCCGGCCGGCACAGCAACGCGACGAGACCCGCGATCCAGATCGGTACGGCGTACGGGCTGATGATGAGGAACTGGAGGGTGAACGCGTCGACGCGGCCGCTGTAGGAGCTGTCCCCGTCGGAGATGGACGCGGCCACGCCGAGCTGCGGGAAGCCGTGCGCCGCCTGCCAGATCAGGTTCGGCGCGGCCAGCACCAGGGCGATCGCGGCGGCGGCGAGTACCCGGCGGTCGCGCAGCAGCCGACGCGGCCCCGCGATCAGCACCCCGGCGAGCAGGCCCATGGCCAGCAGCGCCGGCAACAGCTTGTTGAGCATGCCCACGCCGAGCACCAGCCCGAGCGGGAGCGCCCACCGGGTGTCGCCGGTGCGCAGTAGTCGCACCGCGCACCACGCCACGCCGAGCCAGACCAGCAGGTCGACGGTCGTGGTGCTGAGCAGGTGCCCGCTGGCGAGCACGATGCCGGAGATCGCGGCGAGCACCGCCGCGAAGCTCTGCCCGCCCCGACCGCCACCCATTTCCCGGGCGATGGCGGCGACCAGCAGCACCGCGCCCCCGGCCAGCAGCGCCGACGGCGTCCGTAGGACCACCAGGTTGCCCGGCGCGATCTCGTCGAGCAGTCGGGCCAGCGCGGGAACCAGCGGGCCCTGGTCGACGTAACCCCAGTCGAGGTGCCGACCGCAGAGCAGGAAGTACAGCTCGTCGCGGTGATAGCCGTACCGCCCGGCGAGTAGCAGCAGCGTCACGCTGGTCGCGGCGGCCACCAGCCACGGGCCCCGCGTACGCGGACCGGGCTGCGACAGCTCGGTCGGTGTGGACGACCGGGCCGACGGGCGCGGGCGCTCGGTGTCGATGACGGGCTCGCTCACCGATCCATCATCGCCCGTGACGACGCCGTGTGGGTGCCCGTGAAGCCTCCGGGTGCACGTGCTCTGAGCAGGTGCGAAGATCAGTTTCGCAACCCGACCGGGAGGACGACATGCGACACCTCACTCTGGACGCCACCGGCACCCTGCGCGGACACGACCTGTCGAGCGGATCATGATTCCCTTTCCAGAGCCGACCGCACCGGCCGGCAGCCGCACCGAGGTCTTCCTGCGCTACCTGGACTACTTCCGCGAGTCGGTGGTGGCCAAGGTGTCCGCGTTGGAGGAGGCGGAGCTGCGCAGCAGCCGGCTGCCGTCCGGGTGGACGCCGCTGGAACTGCTCACGCACCTGCGCCACGTCGAGCGGCGCTGGATCGAGTGGGGTTTTCAGGGTCGGGACGTCGCCGAGCCGTGGGGAGACCGTCGGAACGACCGCTGGTACGTCGCTCCCGAGGAGACCCGCGACGACCTGGTCGCGGCGCTGCGGGCGCAGGGCGCGCACACGACCGCCGTGGTGTCGGCGCACGACCTGGCCGAGATCGGCGCGCCGGGCCCGCGCTGGGACGGCGCGGACCCGGCGTCGTTGGAACGGGTGCTGTTCCACCTGGTGCAGGAATACGCCCGTCACCTGGGCCACCTCGACGTGGTCGCCGAGCTGGCGGGAGGCCCGACCGGGGAGTGAGACCGTCGACCCGATAATGGGCCGATGCCTCTGCTCGTCACCCCCGCCCTGCCCGCCGGAACTCTCGCCGCGCAGGAACAACCCGACCTTCCGGTACGCCCCGGGCTGGCGCTGCGGCCGTGGCGCGACGACGACGCCCCGGTCGTCCAAGCGGCGTTCGGCTGTCCGGCGATCCAGCGGTGGCACGTGCTCCGGCTCGACGACGAGGCCGAGGCCAGGGCGTGGACCGCACAGTGGACCGGTCGGTGGCGTGCCGAGGCGGCCGTGAGTTTCGCGATCGTCGACGGCGACGACCGACCGGTCGGCCAGACGGGATTGCGGGAAGTACTGCTGACCGAGGGGTCGGCCCAGATTTCGTACTGGCTCCTGCCCGACGCGCGCGGACGGGGGATCGCCACCGCCGCGCTGGAGACGCTGACCCGGTGGAGCTTCACGCAGGCCGGGTTGTACCGGTTGGAGCTGAACCACTCGACGGCCAACGCGGCGTCGTGCCGGGTCGCCACGCGGGGCGGCTTCGCCGTGGAGGGGGTGGCGCGCCAGTCGATGCGGCACGCCGACGGCTGGCACGACATGCACCAGCACGCACGACTGCGCACCGACGGGGCGATCTGCTCAGCGGGGCTGCGCCCAGCCGACGAAACGCGGGGTCAGATCGGGTAGCGCCACGTCGGGGTTGAGCGTGGCGAGGTCGGCCTCGGCCTCCTTCTGGACCGCCGCCAGGTGCGTCAACAGACCCGGGCGGTCCTCGCGGTACCGGCCGAGCAGGCGCAGCTTGGCGGTCGAGCACGGCCAGAGAATGCCGCAGGCCGGGCAGCGCCATGAGGGGCGCAAGGGGGAGTGCGTCGACCTGCTGGCCGGTCCTTCGGTGTGTCGCACAGGCGTTCCTTCCGGCTCGACTGGTGGAAGCGGGGACCGCGCCCGGTCGTGGAAGCGGCCCCCGCCGCGAACGCGTCCGCCGGGTTCGGGTCCCTGCCGGCCGCGCCGTCGATACCCCACTTTGCCGGGAGTCTCTGGACAACCACACAGCGTTACGTAATCTCCTTGGCGCAGCTCATTTGCCCCCAGGGAAGGAACGGCATGAACCACGCCTTTGTCGCGGCGCTCGCCGAGGCGGGTCACACGGCCGAGAGCCTCGCTGACCGGATCGGTGTGCACCCGAAGACCGTCGCCCGGTGGGCGAACCCGGGCCACGTCCCCCAGAGTCGACACCGCGCGACCGTCGCCGAGCTGCTGGCGCGCGACGCGGAGGCACTGTGGCCGGACGCCCTTCGTCGCCGCGAACCGGTGTGGTTCCGACCGTGGGTCGACATCGAACGCGAGGCGGTGACGCTGCGGTCGTTCGAGTTGGCGTGGGTGCCGGGGCTGCTGCAAACCGAGGCGTACGCACGGGCGACCCTGGCCGGCGGGGTGCTGACGGCGGACGCGGTCGACGAGTTCACCGAGGCGCGGATGAATCGGCAGTCGATCATCGAACGGGAGACCGAGGGGCCGCTGCTCATCGCCCTGCTCGACGAGGGGGTGCTGCGCCGCCGTGTCGGCGACGACCGGGCGCTGATGGCGGCGCAGCTCACGCGCCTGCTTCGCTACGTCGAGACGGACACCGTCCAACTCCAGGTCGTTCCGACCGACGCGCCCAGCTACCCCGGGCTCGACGGGCCGTTCACCATCGCGGACCTGCCGGACGGCTCGCGCCTCGCACACGTCGACAGTGCCGCGCAGGCGCAGATCCTCGATCGGCCATCGGAGCTTGTTAGCCTGGAGCGGCGGTGGGAGCGGATTCGCGGCGAGGCGCTGCCCCGGGGACGTTCCCTGGACCTTCTCAGAGAAGCGGCGGGATCATGGACATGACCGGGGCGCGGTGGCGCACGAGCACGAGAAGCGGCGGCAACGGCGGCAACTGCGTCGAGGTCGCCGACAACCTTCCGGGCGTGGTGCTCGTCCGCGACTCGAAGGACCGCGACGGCTTGACCCTCACGTTCCGCCCGGACGCCTGGCGCGGCTTCGTCGCCATGGCCCGCGCCGCCGGCTGACCGTCCACATCGGCCCGATTACGGGCGCACCAAAGGCGTCGGCGGCCGGAGACCCTGCGTCTCGTGCCCACGCCATCACCGCCTTGAGCCGGCAATGAACGCCGGCCTGCTCATGGACCTCGCGGTAGCCTCGGCTGCCGCGTTCGCGTTGGCGTGGCTGTCGGCGGTGGCCGGCTTCGGCGGCGGGGTACTCCTGCTGCCGGTATTCACCGCCCTGTTCGGGCTGCGCACCGCAGTGCCGGTACTCACCGTGACCCAACTTGCCAGCAACGGCAGCCGCGCCTGGCTCAACCGCCACCACCTGCACTGGCCGATCATCGGCCGGTTCGCCCTCGGCGCCGTACCGTTCGCCCTGGCCGGCGGGTTGCTGCTGGTCACCGCACCCCTTGCCCCGCTGAAAGGCCTCCTCGGCGCGTTCCTCCTCGCGGTCGTGATCTGGCGTCGGATCAACCCCCACCCCCGTAAACCCACACCCCGAGCATTCGTCGGGATCGGAGCCGCCTCGGGACTCGGGTCAGCGCTAGTGGGCTCGGTCGGCCCGCTGACCGCCCCGTTCTTTCTCGCCTACGGCCTCGTCCGCGACGCCTACATCGGCACCGAAGCCACCTGCGCCCTGATCATGCACCTGACCAAACTCGCCGCGTACGGCGGCGGCGGGCTACTCAACCCGAACGTGCTGTGGCTCGGCCTGGCCCTCACTCCAGCCACCCTCGCCGGAGCCTGGTTCGGCAGACACACCATGAACCGGATCAGCGAACGACTGTTCGTCCTACTCGTCGAGGCCGGCCTGATGGCAGCCGGCATCATGTTGATCATCGCCGGGTAGCTGCCGGCCACGCGCGAAATCCGTTGCCCGCCGACCACGGGTCGACGATGCTGGCGCGCATGGATCAGTGACCAGTGGCGCACGTGCGAGATGAGGGCGGGTCTGAGTGACCTCCCCGCCGTCCGCCGTGCCGCTCGAAGCCCGCGCCGCAGGACCGGTGCGGGTTTCCGTCCGCGACGTGATCTGCGACGTCGCGCCAGCCGGAGACACCCGGCTACCCGCCACTGGATCCGGGAGGCCCTTCGACGCCTCCCGCCGAGACCTTGGAATCACCGAAGCCATGAACGGTTCCCGCCCTGTCCGCATGCCGGCCTTCGTCCACGCGGACCCGCCTCCCTTCGAGTTCGACGCTTCAGGCGTCGCCACGGTGGACCTCTCACCACGATCGTTTCCACCGCTGATCGCTGTTCCGATCTTCCTCAACTTCGAAACGAGGACCAGCAGGCCGGCGACAGTGAGGCTGGGCGCGTACCCCGGAAATCGCCTGGCGGCACGCGTACGCCGATGGGAGGGTGACCGGCATGACTGCGCACGCACTGGCCGGGGCCCTGGCCGACGACGGACGGCGACGGATCTTCGCGGGGGTCGCGTTGGGATCGACGAGCGTGCCCGAGGTCGTGCAGCGCTCCGGCTTGGCCGCGCGGGTCGTGCGCACCGGGCTCGGTCGGCTCGCCGCTGCGGGCCTCATCACCGGCGGTGACGGCGCGCTCGCGGTCGACGAGGCGTCGCTGCGGGCGGCGGCGCGCGACAGCCGCCCGGCCGACGACACCGAGCCCGCCGAGGACCCGGTGCTGCGCACGTTCCTGCGCGGGGACGTGCTGGTGGGCATGCCGGCGCAGCGCGGACGGCGGCGAACGCTGCTGGCCCACATCGCGCAGCGGTCGTTCGCGTCGGGCACGCGCTATCCGGAGCGGGCCGTCGACGACGCG
This sequence comes from Micromonospora sp. DT44, assembly GCF_049841635.1. Taxonomy (NCBI): domain Bacteria; kingdom Bacillati; phylum Actinomycetota; class Actinomycetes; order Micromonosporales; family Micromonosporaceae; genus Micromonospora; species Micromonospora sp. DT44. The sequence continues at coordinate 133,930 of NZ_JBNCKS010000006.1, forward strand.
CTCAAGCCGTGGTGCGCCAGCGGCGCGTCGGACCACGCCACGTTGCGCCGCTACCTGGTGGACGAGCGGTTGTTGACCCGCGAGCAGGGCATCTACCAGCGGCCTGCCACCACCGCGGACAACACGTGACCACGGCCGTCCGCCAGTGGCTGACCAGTACCGTCCGGCCCGACCATCCGGACGCGACACTCCTGCTGCGCGAGTACATGACCGAGATGGTGGTGCGCTACCACCGCCTCCCGGCCCGACCCGGCGAGGTCGACGCCGCGCTGGCCGAGATGCCCAGCGACGACCTGGCGTACCCCGGTGGTGTGTTGCTGCTCGCCCACCGCGGCGCGGATCTGGCCGGCTGCGCCGGGCTGCGGTGGCGGCCCGAGTTCGCCGAGCTGACCCGGGTGTTCGTCCGGCCCGCGCACCGCGGCACCGGCGGAGGGGCCGCGCTGTTGGCCGCCGTCGAGGCGCAGGCCCTATCCGCCGGAGCGGACCGGATCCGCCTGGACACCCGCTCCGACCTGGTCGAGGCCCGGGCGCTGTACGCCCGGCACGGCTATGTCGAGATCCCCGCCTACTCGCAGGGCCCGTACGCCGAGCACTGGTTCGAGAAGGAGTTGACGGCCCGCTCGGAAGGCGCTAAATAAGAAGAGGAAGTTGAGTCACCTCGACTCAACCATCACCTTCGGCCAGGAGAACCGAGGAGGCATGACCATGTTGATGCGCACCGACCCGTTCCGCGAGGTGGACCGGCTCGCCGAGCAGTTCTTCGGTACGGCAGCCCGTCCGGCGACGATGCAGCTCGACGCCTACCGCGACGGAGACTTCTTCTACGCCGCGTTCGACCTGCCCGGCGTCGACCCCGACACCATCGACTGCACCGTTGAGCGCAACGTCCTCACCGTCCGTGCCGAGCGCCGCCGACCGTCCGGCGACGGCGTCGAGCTGGTCGCCGCCGAACGTCCGATGGGCACCTTCACCCGGCGGCTGTTCCTCGGCGACACCCTCGACACCGACAAGCTGGAGGCGGGCTACGAGCACGGGGTGCTGACGCTGCGCATCCCCGTCGCCGAGCGGGCCAAGCCTCGCCGGGTCACCATCACCGCAAACGACAACGGTCGACGGCAGATCAACGCCTGAAACGCGGCCTCGACGGCCGGCGCCCACGCGGAGGGGTGCCGGCCGTCGGCGTCTGCGGACACCGGCCGTCGGCATGTGCGGACACCGGCCATCGGCGCGCCTGCGTGGCAATCCCATCCGCTGCTGAGAACCTTTTTCACATGGTGTTCTCCGACGCGCCCGTGCTCACCCGCCCCACCGCCCGACCGGCCCTGCCGAGCGCGCCGATGGACGTCACCGAGGCCTGGCTGCGCAACCGTCGGCTCTCCGAGCACACCCGCGACGCCTACCGGCGCGACGTCACCGCGTTCCTCGGCTGGTGCGCCGAGCACGACCTGGATCCGCTGCGCGCCACGTTCCTGCACGTCAACGAGTACGCCCGCGCGTTGGAGTCCACACTCGTGGCCCGCAGCGGCCGACCGTTGACCCCGGCGACCGTCGCACGTCGACTGTCCGCCCTGTCGAGCTGGTACGACTTCCTCGTCAAGCTCGGCGGCGTACCCGCCAACCCGGTCTCCGGCGCGGACCGGCCCCGCGTCGACCGCGACCACTCCGCCACCATCGGCCTCACCCCCGAGGAGGTGGACGCCCTGCTCACCGCCGCCGACGCCGAGACCGGTCCGACGGCGGCGCGCAGCCGGGCCGCTGTCGCGCTGCTGGCCGACCTGGGCCTGCGGGTCGGCGAACTGGTCTCGTTGGACCTGACCGACCTCGGCGCCGAACGCGGGCACCGCAGCGTGCGCTTCGTCGGCAAGGGCGGCAAACAGCGCCGCCGCGCCCTCACCCCGGGCACCGCGTACGCGGTCGACGCGTACCTGGCCCAGCGGGCCGCCGCCGAAGGCGTGCCGGTGACGCAGCTCAGCGGGCCGCTGCTGGTCACCGCCAGCGGCGCACGACTCGATCGGCACTCCGTGTTCCGGATGGTCCGTCGCCTCGCCCGGGCCGCCGGCATCCCGGCCTGGGCGCGACTGTCACCGCACTCACTGCGGCACGCGTTCGCCACCACCGCCCGCTCCGAGGGCGTTCCCCTCGAAGACGTGCAGGACGCCATGGGGCACGCCGACCCGCGCACCACCCGCCGCTACGACCGGGACCGGCACAACCTCGACCGCGACCCGGCGTACGCGGTGTGGGCCGCCCGGTCGCGCCGCCGCGCCTGACCGTCGGACCCCCGTCGTACGGTCGGCGGATGAGACATGGCCTGGAGATCCCCTGCGGCGGCGGCGACGTCGCCGTCTCCACCCTCGTCGAGCTGGGTGAGCTGGCCGAGCGCGCCGGCTGGGACGGGGTGTTCCTGGAGGACTACCTCATCCACTACTCCGGCGACGACCCGTCCACGTACGACCCGTGGCTGGTGCTCACGGCGATCGCCGGTCGCACCGAGCGGGTGCGGCTCGGCACCACCGTCACCGCGCTGCCCCGACGCCGCCCGGCGAAGCTGGCCCGCGAGGTGCTCACCCTCGACCACCTCAGCGCCGGCCGGGCCACGGTGGCCGTCGGCGTCGGCGACCCCGGCGACCGGGGCCTGGCCGCGTTCGGCGAGCCGACCGACGTGGCCGTGCGCGCCGCGATGCTCGACGAGGGCCTCGACCTGCTGACCGGCCTGCTCAGCGGCGAACGGGTCGAGCACCGAGGCGCGCACTACCGCGCCGAGAAGGTAGCGCTGCGTCCCCCGCCCGTGCAGTCGCCCCGGGTGCCGGTCTGGGTCGGCGGCAGCACGCAGGCCGGGGCGGTGCGACGTCGTGCGGCCCGCGCCGACGGCATCGTGCCGTACAAGCTGACCGACACCGACGGCTGGGCGGACTTTACCCCCGACGAGGTCCACGAGCTGGTCGAGGCGCTGCCGGCGACCCGGGCCGACGGTCAGCCGTTCGACGTGGCGATCGGCGGCCGGCGTCGCCGGCCGGACGAGCGCGCCGAACGGGCCTACCACCGTGAGCTCGCTGCCGCCGGGGCGACCTGGTGGCTGGAGTACGTCCCGGTCGGCGACCCGGCGGCGATGCGCGAAGCGGTGGCGCGCGGCCCACTGCGCTGAGGCGGCCCGAGCGTCGGCCCGCTGACCGGACGCGGACGGCGGCGCTGTCAGCCCTGCGGTCGGCGGCAGAGGCAGAACGGCTGCCCGACCGGGTCGAGGAGCACCACCCACGTCTCGCCGGGCTGGAACTCCGGCTTCGACGCGCCCGCAGCCACGAACTCCTTCTCGGCCACGGCCAGGTCATCGACGTAGAGGTCGAGGTGGTAGCGCTTCTGCCCGGTCGGGTCCGGCCAGGCCGGCGGCGCGTAGCCCTCGATCAGGCCGAAGCCGATGGACATGCCACCGCCGTTGATCATCGCGTACTCGGCTTGGCTGTGGGTGATCTCCCAGCCCAACACCCGGTGGTAGAAGGCGGCCTGCGCGGCCGGGTCGGAGCTGTCCAGATTGACCATGGCGAGGTCAGCGGTTGTCGTCATGCCCGCAGTCTGCCCGGCGCCCCCGACAAATCCCGTCGACCCGCTCAGCAGAGCAGGTCCAGGTGGTGGTGGGCGTCCCCGGCGATGTCCTCGTGCCGCAGCCACCGCCGCGCCCACAGCCGGGCCGCCAACTCCGCCTGCTCGTCACCCCAGGCGGCGTGCTCCACGAGCAGCGCGGCGGTCAGCGCGTACGCCAGACGCAGCGCCAGCCCTCGCGCCCCGGCGAGCACGGCTGCCGCACCCGGCTCGGCGGTCACCGCCGTGATCGTCTCGCCCAGTTGCCGGGCTGCGGTGGCCAGGGTGTCGGCCAGCGCGGGCGACAGCGGTCGGGCCAGGTCGACGGCGGTCGTCAGCCGGCTCAGCAGCGGCGTCCCGGCGTCCTCCCGGGTCAACGCGCGCAGCACGTCCAAAGACAGGACATTTGTGGTGCCCTCCCAGATCGGCAGCACCTGCGCGTCGCGCAGCAGCCGGGGCACCCCGGTGTCCTCCACGTACCCGGCGCCACCGAAGCTCTCCACGTACTCGCTGGCGGAGCTGACGGCGAGCCGGCCGGTGGCGAGCTTGGCCAGCGGCGCGACGATGCGCAACTCCGCGACCGCCTCCGGGTCGGCGCCGACCTCCACCCGCCCGAGCAGCGCGAACGCGTGTCCGGCCAGGGCGAACGCGCCCGCCGCGTCGACCGCGAGGGTGCCCAGCGTGGCGCGGTGCAGCGGCGAGGACGACAGCGGGCCGCCCGCGACGTGACGCGCGTCGGCGAACGCGCGGGCGTAGGCGAGCCCTCTTCGCATCCCACCGGCAGCGGCGGCGGCGTTGTGCACCCGGGTCACCACGACCAACGTCATGGCCCGGACCAGGCCGGGCACCGCCGGGTCGCCCAGCGGAACGGCGTACGCGTCGCGCAGCCCGATCTCGGCGGTCGGCAGCGCCCGGGTGCCGAGCTTGTCCTTGAGCCGGTGCACAACGACACCGGGAGCGGGGGCGCCCGGTGCCGCGCCGGTGGCCAGCGGCGAGTCCACCGCGTAGCGGGGTACGAGGAACGGAGCGAGCACCCGGCTGCCCCGCCCGGCGCCCTCGGGACGGGCCAGCGCCACCGCCATCGCCGCGTCGGCCGCGGAGCAGAACCACTTCTCCCCGGTCAGCCGCCACGAACCGTCCGCCGCCGGTCGGCCGATCGTGCTCGACCGGCCCAGGTCCGAGCCGCCCTGCGACTCGGTCATCCACTGCCCACTGGTGATCGCGGTGTCCGGATCGGTGGAGGTCAACCGGGGCAGCCACCCGTCGCGGACACCCGCGTCGACGTCGGGCAGGCTGAGCAGCGCCGCCGCGCCGTCGGCCATCGCCACCGGGCAGGAGAATGTGGCCGACTCCGGCCCGTACAGGTGCAGCAGCGCATGCTGCACGACCCGCGCGGCAGCGCCCCAGGTGCCCCGCGCGTCGGGCAGGTAGGGCAGCGCCACCACCGCGTGCCGGGCGGCGGCGGCCCGCTGCGCCTGCCAACCGGCGGACACCTCGATACGGTCGACGCGGGCGCCCCACGGGTCGTACCGGACCAGCGTCGGCGGGTGCGCCTCGGCGTCGGCGTGCGCCGCGCGCAGCGGCCCGGTCACGTCGGCGGCCAGGTCGGCCAGGCGCCCCTTCGCGGCGGCGTGACCGGCCGCGCCGAGGTGACGCTCCAGCCAGGACCGCAGCAGGGCATCACCGGCGTACGGGTCGGCGGGGGGTGGTACCGGCTGCACGAAGCGGCTCATCGATCGGCTCCCTGGCGCTACGGGGGTGTGCGCCGACGGTAGACGATGCGTCGCCGCGCCGAAAGAAGGCCCAGTTTTCGGCTTGCCGTGCCTCACCGCGACGACGTTCTCTACGGTCGGTAGTCGTGGGTGCCGGCCAGTCGTGGAGCCGACCGGCCCGGCGGCGCCGCCCGATGCGTGCCGGGCTGGCCTTCGCCGGGTTCGGCATGGCGCTGTGCTGCGTCGGAGTCGCCGGACTGGGAGCATGGAACCTGCAGACCGTGCGGCAGGCCGCCGGCCCGATCCGGGAGACCGCCGACGGGTTCCTCAGCGAGGTGTCCCTCGGTGACAGCGACCGGGCGTACGAACGGCTGTGCGCCGACGCCCGTACCCGATGGAGCGCGATCGGGTTCACCAGTTGGGTGCGGACCCCGCCCATGGTGACCGACTACGAGATCACCGACGTGTCGGTGTCCACCAAGGGTGGGCATCCGCGCGGCACCGTGACCGTGAAGGTGACCCGCGCCGGCGGCATCAGCGAGGAACGCCGCCTGCCGGTGGTCCGCGAGGGCGGCGACTGGCGGGTGTGCGGTGACCCCTTCTGAGCCACCCGTCGCCCCGGTGCGTCCGCAGCTGTTGCGACCCCGTCAGGGCGTACAGCCGACCACGTCGACGGAACTCTTCTTCGACCTGGTCTTCATCTTCACCATCACCCAGTTGTCCCACTACCTGATCGCCCATCCACACTGGCGAGGCGCCGCCCGGACGGCACTGCTGCTGGCGCTCGTCTGGTTCGTCTGGGTCTACACCACCTGGCTGACCAACTGGTTGCAACCGGACCAGGGGCCGGTACGCGCCGTGCTGCTCGGGGTGGCGCTGGGAAGCCTGTCGTTGTCGGCGGCGATCCCGGAGGCGTTCGCCGGGACCGGTCTGCTCTTCGCCGTGGTCTACGTGGCCGTACAGGTGGGCCGGACCCTGTTCGCGTTGTGGGCGGTGCGGGGCAGCCCCTGGCTGGTCGCCGGGTTCCAACAGTCGCTGCCGTGGATCAGCGGGACGTCGGTGCTCGTCGTGCTCGGCGGCCTGGCCGGCGGGGTTGCCCGGGAGGCGTTGTGGGCGGCGGTGGTCGTACTCGAGGTGGTCGGCCTGCTGATCGGCTACCCGCTGCCGGGGCGGGGCCGCAGCCGCCCCGAGCGGTGGATGGTCGAGGGTGGGCATCTGGCCGAACGGTGCGCGGCGTTCGTCCTGGTCGCGTTGGGTGAGTCGATCCTGGTCACCGGGAGCACCCTCACCTCGCACGTGGACCTGGAGACGTCCGGGGCGTTCCTGCTGGCGTTCGCCGGTTCGGTGGCCCTGTGGTGGGTGTACTTCGCCCGGTCGGCCCCGGCCGCGACAGAGGTCATCGCGGGGGCGGGGGAGCGCACCGGCGCGTTGAGCCGGGTCGCGTTCAACTACCTGCACCCGGTGATCGTCGCCGGGGTCATCGTCGCCTCCGCCGGCGACGAGGTGTTGCTGCGGGAGCCCGCAGCGCCCGCCACCACGTCGGCCGCGCTGTTCACCCTGGGCGGTCCGGCGTTGTTCCTCGCCGGGCACGCCGCCTACAAGGCGTTGCTCTGGCATCGCCTGCCGACCAGCCGGATCATCGCCGTGCTGGTGCTGCTGGCGTTGGTGCCGGTCTGCGTAGGGCTCGAAGTGCCCGTCGCGGTGTGCGCCGCGCTGGCGTTGGCGGTGACCGTCGCCGTCATCGTGGCCGACCGGTCGCGGGCCCGGTCCGCCGCCCGTGAACCGTCCTGACCCCGGCCGGCGGACTGCGTCGGTTCTCGGACAACGCCACCGTGGGCGGGCCGCCCGATGGTTAGCGTGGGGTCACCGGCCCTCCGGGTGGCCTTCCTCGGTGCTCGGCCGAGCGGAGGCGACGTGATGGCAACCGGGCGGCGGACCCGACCACAGCGGTGGGTGCTGCTGGTGGCCGCCGCCGGTTACGGCAAGAGCACCGCCCTGGAGGCCATCGGCGGGGACGGTCCGACGGTCTGTCACCGGGCGGCGGATCTGCTCGACGCGCTGTCGCACCAGACCAGCCCGTCTAACGCGCACCCGCCGGCCCGGGTCGCCGTGGACGAGGTGTCCGCGCTCACCGGGGACGAGCAACTGGCCCTGGTACGGCTGTTGGGCGCGCTGCCGGGTCAGCCGGCGGTGACGCTGGCCGCTCGACACCCCCTTGCCGACGCGGCCCGCAGCGCCTGTGCCGGCCCCGTGGTGCACCGGGGACCGGAAACCCTCGCCCTCGGTCGGGACCAGGTCGCCCGGATCCTGCGCGACGAACACGCGGTTCCCGACAGTGACCTGGCCTACCTGGTCTACGAGCTGACCGCCGGCTGGCCGGCGTGGGTACACCTCGCCGGTGACGCGCTCGGCCGCCAGGGCGTCGGCCGGCGGGAGCTGCTGGCGGCCCTGACCGAACCCGGCACCGCCGGCGGGCAGTTCGCCCGCGACGAGATCCTCACCGACCTGCCCGCTCAGGTGGCACGTCTGCTCGGCGGCATCCACCATCTCGACCCGATCACCGCGCCGCTGTGCGCGGCCATCGACGCCGACGTGCCCGCCGACGCCACCGCGCAGGCGCTGCGGTGGGCGACCCGCACCGGGTTGCTGGTGGCTCACCCCCGTCGGCGGTCCGACCTCACCGCACCGACGGTGCAGCTGGTACCTGTGCTCGCGGCGGTGCTGGCCCAACAGGAAGGCCGACCGGACACCTCGGGCCGCCGCCGGTTGTCCGCCGCCGCCGACTGGTACCTCGCCCACGCGTACCCCCTCGCCGCCGCCCGAGCCCTGCGCGACGCGGACGACACCACCCGGTGCGCGGCACTGATCGTCAGCCACGGTGCGGAGATGCTCGCCAGCGGTGGGGCGTCCGACGTCACCGACCTGATCAGCGCGCTGCCGCCGGCCGATCAGCACCCCGACCTGCAACTGATCCTCGGCGACGCGCTGCGGATGTCCGGCTCGGTGACCTGGGCGTCACGCGTCTTCGCCCCGCTGCTGGCCCAGGCGGACCACGACCGCCGGTGGCCGGCGCGGCTGCTCTGGCGGGCCGCGATGGTGCCGTACCTGCGGACCGACTACGCCGGCGCGCTCGCGGTGCTCGACCGGGCGGACGCGGCGCCGACCCCCGCCCCGCCGGGCCCCGACGACGTCCTGCTGCTGGCCTGCCGCGCCAGCACCCTCGCCCAGCTCGGCCGGGTCGACGACGCGGTCACCACCGGGGCCCGGGCGCTCGTCGCCGCCCAGCAGGTGTACGAGGACGCCCCGTTGGCGGCGGCGCACATCGCGGCTGCCCTCACCTCGTCCGGCACCCGCCGCGACGGGCACCTCGCCGAGGCACTGGCGGCGGCCGAACGCGCGGGTGACCTGGTCCAGCAGGCGCGGGTCCTGGTCAACCAGGCGCACTGCCTGCTGCGGGAGGCCCGGTACCCGTCGGCGCTGGCCACCGGGGCACGGGCGGTCCGCGCGGCGGAGCTCGCCGGCCCGCCGGGAGTGCTGGTGACCGCCCTGCACAACGCGGGTGAGGCGCTGGTTCGGCTGGGCCGCTACGACGAGGCGACCCTGCACTTCACCCGATCCAAACTGGTCTCGCAACGGTTGGGGCTCAACCGGGCGGCCGCCGGGGTCTACGGGTTGGCCGAGGTCAGTCGCCGTCTCGGCCGGCGCGAGGAGGCGTTGGCGGCCTTCGCCGAGGCCGCCGAGCTGGCCCGTGACGTGGGGGACCTGCAGGTACGCATTCCGGCGCTGGCCGGCCTGGCCCGGCTGCGCTGCGAGGGCGCCGCCGCCGACCTCGACGCCGCCCGTGCCGCCGCCGACGAGGCACACCGGCTGGCGCCGGCGTTCCTGCTCTCCTGCGCGCTGGCCGCGACGGGCTGGGTGGCGTACGCCGAAGGTGACCTGGAGGTGGCCCGGCGGCGGGCGGCCGAAGCGGTACGGGCGGCCCGGACCGGGCGGCAGGCCGACGCGTTGGCCGAGGCGTTGGAACTCACCGCCGCGGTCGCCGCCGATCCGGCCGCGAGTCGCGAGGCCCTGGTGGAGGCCGGCGCGATCTGGCAGGCGGCGGGCGCGGGTCCGGCCGCCGAACGGACAGTCGTCCTGCTGGGCCGGGTCCCGGGCGCCGACGGGGCGCAGCGCTCGGCGGCGCGGGCCGCGGCCAACCGGTTGCTGGCGCTCGGGGTCGAGACGGTCGATGGCCGGCAGTTGTCCGAACTGTCCGTCGACGGTGGGACCGTCGAGGTGCGGGTGCTCGGCCGGTTCGAGGTCATCGTCGGTGGGCGGGAGGTCCCGCTGCCGGCGTGGCGGTCGCGGCAGGCGCGCACGCTGCTGAAGATCCTCGTCGCCCGGCGTGGACGTGCCGTGGGACGGACCGAGCTGTGCGAACTGCTGTGGCCCGACGACGAGCCCCGGCGCACCGCACACCGCCTGTCGGTGTTGCTGTCCGCCGTGCGTGCCGTGCTCGACCCGCCCCGGCGGTGGCCCGTCGACCGGTACGTGCGCGCCGACCTGACCGGCGTACGCGTCGATTTGACCCGGGTGGTCGTCGACGCGGAGACCCTCCTGGCCGACGTGCCCCGGGCCGAGCGGCTCGCCCGCGAGGGTGACCCGGCGCAGGCCCGCGCGGTGCTCGCCGACGTGGACGCCGCCTACCGGGGGGACGCCTTCACCGACGAGCCCTACGAGGACTGGGCCGACGGGCTGCGGGAACAGGCCCGCTCGATGTGGTTGCGGGCGCTGCGGGAACTGGCCCGGCAGTACCGGCGCGACGGTGACTTCGACCGGGCCGCGACCACCCTCGTCCGGCTGCTCGACGCCGACTGCTACGACGAGTGGGCGCACCGGGCGCTGGTCGCGACGCTTGTTTGGGCCGGCCGGCACGGGGAGGCCCGGCGGGCGTTCGACAGGTGGGTCGGGGCGATGCGCGCGATCGACGCACCGCCCCCGCACCCGGATGTGCTGCGCACCAGGGCAGGTCAACAGGGGTAGAGGTTCTCAATGCCCGCGCTGGTGAGCACGTAGTCGTAGAAGATCACCTGGGCGTCGGGGTCGTCGTCCTGCGCGCAGGTGTCCTCCCCGTCCCCGCCGTCGAAGATGTCGCCGTTCGTGGCGACGCCCCAGACGATGACGCCGGCCTTCCCGATCAGCAGGTCCGCGCCGTGCGCCCCGTTGAGGTGGTCGTTACCGTCGAGACCGGCCAGCACGTCGTCGTTCGGACCGCCGACGAGGGTGTCACCGCAGCCCTCCCCGAACAGGACGTCGTTGCCGGTGCCCCCGTAGATCGTGTCGACACCACCGCCGCCCAGGATGATGTCGTTGCCGCCGAGCCCGTGGATCTCGTCGGGACCGGGGCCGCCGTAGATGGTGTCGTCGCCCTCGGTGCCCATGATCAGGTCGCCGCCGGTGGTGGCGCACGGGTTCACGTCCGGGTTGGCGTACGCCGTGCCACCGCCGACGCCGATCAGAGCGCCGCTGACCAGGAGGGCGGCCAGCGCCGCCGCTCGGATACGCATGATGGGACCTCCCGTTCGTGGACCCCGTCCGGAGCCCGGTGACGCCACGGTGACGTCACCGGCAGGGTCGCAGCCGCCCGTCATCGTGGCGTCAGTACGCCGTCCGCGTCCGCGCCGATGACGCCCTCCTGACGGACGTGCGGAGTCTGGTCGCAACGCCGTCGTCGACCGTCGACGAGGCAGTGCGGAGGGAATCCGATGAAGCGGAAACTGGCTGGTCTGGCAGTGCTGACCAGCGTGGCGGCGGCCACGACGCTGCTCGCGCCGATCACCCCGGCGCAGGCGTCGGTGGGCCTGTACCGGGTCGCCGCGACAAGCGTCCTGGACGCGACGAACGCCAAGACGATGACCATCTCGTGCAACGGCGTCGACCAGGTGGTCGGCGCGGGTGGGCGGATCAACGACGGTCAGGGTGACGTCCTGATGACCCGGGTCTACGCCGACGCGACCCTGCGTACGGTGACGGTGTTCGGGGTGGAGGCAAACGCCACGAACGTGCCCTGGTCGGTGGACGCGTTCGCGGTCTGCGCCCCGGCCGGGGCGGTGTCCGGCCTGCAACTGGTCACCACCACGTCGGCGAGCAACGCGCTGGACAAGGTGGCGATCACCGCCGTGTGCCCGCCGGGCAAGAAGACCTTCGGCGGTGGGTACCGGATCGACAACGCCAACGCCGCGGTGGCGATCGACGAGCTGGCGTTCACCTCGGCGCTCGGTTCGGTGTCGAGCACCGCGTACGTGTTCGGCGCTCCGGGCAACTTCACGTTGCAGACCCAGGCGTTCTGCGCCACCGCGCTGCCGGCGATGGCATTGACGGAGGCGACGAGCGCGTTCAACGCGAACGCGCCGAAGTCCGTGACGACGCCGGCCTGCCCGGCGGGATCGCAGACCGCCGGGGTCGGCGCGGTGTTGACCGGGCTCACCGGGGCCGGCTCGGTGGCGACGTTGGTGCCCCAGCCGGCACTGGACACCGCCGAGGCGACCGGACGGGAGATCGTCGCGTTCGCCACGCCGTGGAACATCAGGGCGCAGCAGGTCTGCGTGGGCTGACCCACCCGTACCACGGCCGGCCGTCCCCAGCACGGGGCGGCCGGCCACCGCGTCGACGTGTCAGTCGCGGGGGCCGAGGTCGCCGCTGCGGTAGTGCCGCCGGCAGAGCACCTGGTAGCGCACGTCGGCGGTCTCCACGGTGTCGCCGATGACGACCTGTTCGCCCTCGCGGACCACCCGATCGTCGACGACCCGCGCGTTGAGCAGCCCCTCCCGGCCGCACCAGCACAGCACCTCGACCTGGATGCGGGCCACCTCGTCGGCCAACTCGAACAGGCGCTGCGCGGCGGGGAACAGGCAGGACCGGAAGTCGGTGGCGAGGCCGAACGCGAACACGTCCACGTCGTAGCTGTCCACCAACTCGGCCATCTGCTCGACGTGCTCGACGGTGTAGAAGCAGGCCTCGTCGCAGATCAGGTAGTCGACGCGTACCCCGTCGGCCCAGCGGCCGCGCACCAGCGCCCGCAGGTCCAGGTCGTCGGTGACCTCGATGGCCTCGTGGGCCAGGCCGATGCGGGTGGTGACCTGTGGACCCAGCGACCGGTCGATGCGGGTGGTGACCAGGCCCCGGCGGCCCTGCCGGGCGTGGTTGTAGTTCATCTGCAATGCCATCGTGGACTTACCGCAGTCCATCGGCCCCCAGAAGAACTTCAACGCCGCGGCGTGCACCGGCCGCCCGTCGAGCCCACGCGCGGCCGCGCAGGCGGCGGGAGCGTGCGGCTGGCCGGGGAACGGGTGAGCCAGGCAGGTCGGGGTGGCAGCGGCGTCGTCGGTCACGGTCGGGCAGCCTAGCCGATCGACCGGCCCGGATCTGTCAGGTGCGTCGCACGTGCTCAGAGCACCCGTGGTGGGGTGTTGCCGGCCGCGATGATGGCCCGGCGCATCGGCACCGCCAACAGCAGCAGGAACCCGACGACGAAGAAGCCCACCAGTGAGACCAGGCCCACGCGGTAGGAGGCGGTGAGTTGGAACACGATGCCGAACGCGAGCGGGCCGAGCCAGCTCGTGCCCCGGTCGCTGATCTCGTAGAAGCCGTAGTACTCGCCCTCCTTGCCGGCGGGGATGAGCTGGCTGAACAGTGAGCGGCTCAGCGCCTGACTGCCACCCAGGACCAGGCCGATGCAGGCGCCGAGCGCCATGAACGGCAGCGGCGCCTCGGCGGGCAGCCAGAACACGCCGAGGATCACACCGGTCCAGAGCACCAGGCTGATCAGCACCGTCTTGCGCGCCCCGATGCGCCGGGCCAGCGCGCCGAGGAGCAACGCGCCGCCGAAGGCGAGGAACTGCACCAGCAGGATCGTGACGATCAGGGTGCTCTGCTCCAGCCGCAACTCCTCGGTGCCGTACTGGCTGGCCATCGTGATGACGGTCTGGATGCCGTCGTTGAAGACGAGGAACGCGAGCAGGAAGAACAACGTCAGCGGGTACGCCCGGATCTCGCGCAGGGTGTGCCCGAGCTGCCGGAACCCGTCGGTGAGCACGTTGCCCCGCGCGGCCAGGGTCGCCGTCACGGGACGGTCGCGCAGCCAGCGCAGCGGCACCAGGGTGAACGCCGCCCACCACACGCCGGCGGACACGATCGACCAGCGGGCCAGGTCCAGGGTGCGCTGCGGGTTGTCGTCCTCGCTGAGCAGGGAGACGGTGGCCAGGTTGACCGCCAGCAGCAGGCCACCGCCGAGGTAGCCCAGCGCCCAGCCGCGACTGGAGATGCCGTCCCGTTCGTCCGGGCCGCCGAGCTGCGGCAGGAACGAGTTGTAGACCACGATCGCGGCGCCGAAGGAGATGTTGGCGACCAGGAACAGCGCGCCGCCGAGCAGGTACCGGTCGCCGGTGACGAAGGCCATCGCGATGGTCGCCCCGGCACCGGTGAACGCGGCCCCGCCGAGCAGGCGCTTCTTGTGCGCCGACCGGTCGGCGATCGCCCCGATGACCGGCAGCGCGAACACGGTCAGGAACACCGACAACGAGATCAGGTACGGGTAGTACGACCCGGCCGCGACCCGGATGCCCAGCGGGTGCACGTACCCGTCGCAGGTGTCCGCGCCCAACTCGCAGCCGGCGGCCGTCTCGGCGATGGTGGTCAGGAACGGGCCGAGGAACACGGTGATCACCGTGGACTGGAACGCGGAGTTCGCCCAGTCGTAGATGTACCAGCCTCTGCGCTCGCGGGGGGTGCTCGCCGGAGGCGGCGTGTCGGTCACCGTGGGGGTCACGGTCTCGGCCATCGGGGGTTCCTTCGGTGCTGGTCAGGCGGTCCAGTGGCCGCGGCTGCGGTAGACGTCGCGCAGCACGCCGACGTGATCGGTCATGATGCCATCCACGCCACGATCCAGTAAGTCGTGCATCTGGTCCGGTTCGTCGATCGTCCAGACGTGCACCTGAAGGCCGAGCCGGTGGCAGTAGTCGACGAACCGGCGGTCCACCACCGGCACCCGCCCGTAGCGGGGCGGCACCTGCGCGGCGACCACCGACGGGGGCAGCCGCAGCGGCCGGCTGTACAGCGAGGCCAGCCGCAGCCGGGCGACTCCCCGCATGCCGAGGCTGGTGGCGACGCGCCCCTCGGTGAGCGCCCGCAGCCGAGCCAGCCGGGCGTCGCTGAACGAGGCGAGCAGCACCCGGTCGGCCGCGCCGACCCGGGTCAGGGTGGCGACCGTCGGCGCGACGCCGCCGTCGGCCTTCACGTCGATGTTGAAGCGGACCTGCGGCCAGGCGTCCAGCACGTCGTCGAGCCGGGGTACGACGGCAGCGCCGCCGACGCGTACCGAGGCGAGGTCGGCCCAGCTCAGGTCGGCGATGCGCCCCGCCTCACCGGTGACCCGCGCGAGCGTCGGGTCGTGGAAGATCACCGGGATGCCGTCGGCGGTGGCGTGCACGTCGGTCTCCACGTACCGGTAACCGAGGCCCACGGCCCGGGCGAACGCCACGGTGGTGTTCTCGTCGCCCTCGGCGGCGCCGCCGCGATGGGCGAACGCCAGCGGCGCGGGCGCGTCGAGGTAGGCGGATCGGTTGAGCACGCGACGCAGTATGCACGCGGTCGGTGGAGCCCGGGTGGCCTGCCAGCGAATATCAGGCCAGCCCGGCGCGCTGATCGTGCGGTCTCGGTCGCTGCCACCTGCCATCGAAGACCCCGGTCGGCGCGGCGTTCGTCCGCCACACCTACCGGGGTCTCCGCTTGGCCAGGGCTCGCCGTGTCGCCGGGATCAGCCCGGGAGGTTCGTGGTCAACTGGGTCGTCAGGACGGCGCCGGTCTCCTTGTCGAGCACGATGGTCAACGCGTCTCCGGTCGGAGCCGCAGTTCCCTTCGGCCGGGGGAATGCCCTGCCCGTGAAGTTCCCCGTCAACGTGACGATCGTGACGGTCGAGGCGTTGTCGACGGCGGTGCCGAGTTGCGCGGTGGCGGCCTTCGGGGTGCTGTCGGCCACCGTGACGACGCTCGCCGACGGGTCGCCGGCGAGCGTGGCGATCCGCTGCGCTTGCTGCAGGGCCGACGTGGCGGCCGGCGCGGCCTCGGCGGACGCGGCGGCGGTCTGCGGCAGGTTGCAGCGGGCCCGCATGTCGTTGGGCTGGGAGACCCACAACGAATAGCACGGGGTGCCACCCGGGTCGTCATAGCTGGGGTAGCTGGGGCTGGCCCAGCCGTTCTTCCACACGGGGCTGGCTGCGGCCGTACGGTACTTCAGCTTTCCACCCGTCATGCTGACGACGTTGCCGTTCGCTGCGGTTTCGATACCGATATCGGCGTACTCGGTGGTTGAGGGCGCGCCCGTGTAGCGGGTCACGGAGACACCGTCGCGGTACATGTCCCAGGTGCCATTGGTGGCTTCTTGAATCCGCACGACGTGTTTGGTGTTGGAGAGCGCGGCGGCGCCGTGGCACCGCTCCACGTATCCGTGGCCGGGAAGCAGACTGGCGGTGAACCAGACGAGCCCCGTACCGCAGACGCTGGCTCCACGGGTGATCCCCATCTCAACCCAGTAGACGTTTGGATCATAGGGAATGCGATCGAACCCTATCCAAGCCTCCGCTGTCGCGAAGTTGTTCCCGAGGTTGTTGACCTGCATCTGATAGACCCCGAGCTCGAATTCCACGGCGGAGATATCAGCCACCGGCCAGGACACGATCCCGTAGCAGTGGTCGTCCAGAGTGCACTGCGCGGCCGATGCCGCCGACCGCGCCTGCGCGGGGGTCGCGATTATCGAGGTCAGGGCCAGCGCGCCCAGTCCCACAATCGCGATCGTCCGTTCGAATAGCTTCTGATACATGTGACCTCCCACCGATAGCTGAGCCCGCGCTGCCCGGGCCCGGTGCTGACGCCGCCGGACAACCCTTTTGTCAGGTGTGGCTGCTGGATCTGGCGGTAAGCCTGACCTGCGGTTGGTGCGGCGGCACAGGTCTTGCGGTGTGCGGGACAATCCCGCACACCGCCTCGATGGAAGTGGGGGCAATGGCCCGTGTTGTGACCAGCGGAACCCGATCCATCCCTGGACGCCCAAGAGTTCGTCGCGGCCCTGCTGAACGAGGCGAGCAGCAACACCCTCGGTTGCCTGCCGGCGACAGTCGTCAGCCCGTGAACCCTGGCGCCCCCATCACCCCCGTGGGACGGGAGCGCCAGGGAGCCTACCGGCGGACCCGGTCGGTCGGTCCCGCCGCGCACCACGTACCCGCCGGTGAGGATCGGGTAGCGGGGGCGTGCCGGCGCCTCCGGGGGCAGTTCCGTCTCGGGGTCGAGACAGCCGGTGGGTGGCGGCTGGGTCCCGTTCTGCGCCTGGGCGTCGACGATCACGTCGGGCTGCCGTCCACCGTCGATGATCTTCACGTAGTAACCGTGGTTGCGGACCGGGTCGACGCCGTTGGGCACGATAGCCGTGAACACCGCGACGTTCCCGACCACCCGCAGGCAGGTCACGTCGGCCCGTCCCCGGGCAACCTCGGTGCCGTCCGGCAGCGCGTGCCGGTAACGGAACTCGCCACGCGTCGACCCGTCGACGGTCGTGACCGCCGCGACACCGAACCAGATCCGGTGCCCCACCATGTTGGGCTCGTCGTACACGAAATGCCCCACCCCGGCGACCAGGTCGGCCGCTCTCGGCGGCGACGTGCCGGTCGGTGCGGTGGGCTGCGCCCACGCCGTCGACGAGCCCGCCGCGACCAGCGCGACTGCTGCCGCCGCTGCCGTGCCGGCCCGTGCGTACCTGACCATGGGAAACCCCCTCGCGTCGATGGCGTGACGCTCTTCAGCCTCGTCGCAGCCCCGCCCGCGCTGATCCCCGTGCCGAGCCAACCGCCTCCCCTGGCCGGGGGAGCGCGGCCACACGAGTGCGCCGATCTTGCAGTTTGTGTCGCCACAGAAAGTGCAAGATCGCGAGGGCGGGCGCGGGGGGCCTGCGTGGGGGGCGTCAGGGGGTGCGGCGGTGGAGGCGACTGAGGTCGATCGGGCGGCCGGGGTCGACGTGGCGGGGGCCGTCGGGTTCGTCGGGGCGTAGCGGGGCGAGGGTGTCGGTGAGGGCGTCGATGATGCGGTTGGTGGCTCGGCGGGCCGCCCCGGCGGTGGTGGCGTTTGATTCGCCCAGGTCGACGGGTGTACCGAAGTGCACGCGGATCACCGGGCGACGCCACAGGGCGCGGGCGATGCCGCGCAGCATCCCCTTCGGCGCCTGGTAGGGCAGCACCTCGTGCGCGCCCCACTGGGCGACCGGGATGACGGGAGCGCCGCAGGCCAGCGCGAGCCGGGCCACACCGGTCTTGCCGCGTTCGGGCCACATGCCGGGGTCCAGGCCGATGCGTCCCTCGGGGTAGATGAGGATCACCGAGCCCGCCGCGACGGCCTCGGCCGCGTCGTCGAGCGCCTGGTGGACGGCGCTGGTGCCCCGGTCGACCCGGATGTGCCCGACGTGGCGCATGGCGGCACCGAGCACGGGGGCGCGGAACAGCCCGGCGGTCGCCATGATCCGTGGGGCGATGCCCCGCTCCCGGCAGGCGGCGACCATGACCAGGGGGTCGAAGGGGCTGATGTGGTTGGCGGCCAGCACGAGCGGCCCCCGGCGCAGGTGCACGGGGACGTCGCCGGTGACCTCGAGGCGGGCGAGCAGGGCCACCAGGGCGCGGGCCAGCATGAGGGCGGCCCGCCAGAGCAGTGGTGGCTGCCAGGTCGTCGTGTCCATCAGCGCGCCATCCTCGCACGAGGTGGTGGGGCCGCGAGGGCGAGTGGCCGGAGTGATCAGGGTCATTGGTCCCGGGCCGGTTTGGGCCGCCCGACCCTGCCCCTTTCTCTACGACGAGCAGTAGTCTTTACTACGTCTCGTAGTACGCATAGTTGGGGGTCCAGGTGGACGCGTTGGACGTCGCCCGGTGGCAGTTCGGTGTCACAACCGTCTACCACTTCCTGTTCGTGCCACTGACCATCGGCCTGTCCGTGCTGGTGGCGATCCTGCAGACAATGTGGCACCGCACCGGCAGCGAGCGCTACCTCAAGCTGACCAAGCTCTACGGCAAGCTGTTCCTGATCAACTTTGCCATGGGCGTGGTCACCGGCATCGTGCAGGAGTTCCAGTTCGGCATGAACTGGAGCGACTACTCCCGCTTCGTGGGTGACATCTTCGGCGCGCCCCTGGCCATCGAGGCGCTCGTGGCGTTCTTCCTCGAGTCCACGTTCATCGGCCTGTGGATCTTCGGCTGGGACCGACTGCCCAAGCGCGCACACCTGGCCAGCATCTGGGCCGCCGCCATCGGCACGAACCTGTCCGCGTACTTCATCCTCGCCGCGAACTCGTTCATGCAGAACCCCGTCGGCTACCGCATCAACCCCGACAGCGGACGCGCCGAGCTGACCGACTTCCCGGCCGTGCTCACCAACAAGGTCGCCCTGATCACCTTCCCGCACACCCTGGCCGGCTCGTTCCTGGTCGCCGGGTCGCTGATCGTGGCGGTCGGCCTGTGGCACGTGATCCGCAACCGGGACTCGGCCGACACCGGCGCGTACCGCTTCGCCACGAAGTTCGGCTCCTGGGTGGTCCTGGTCGCCTCGGCGGCCGTGCTGTTCACCGGCGACATCCAGGGCAAGATCATGACGGACGTGCAGCCCATGAAGATGGCCGCCGCCGAGGGTCTCTACACCACCGAGAGCCCCGCCTCGTTCTCCGTGCTCACCATCGGCAGCCTGGACGGCAGCCGCGAGGTGTTCGCCCTGAAGATCCCGTACCTGCTGTCGTACCTGGGCACCGGCGACCCGCACGGCACCGTGCACGGCATCAACGACCTCCAGGCCCAGTACGCCACCCAGTACGGCCCGGGCAGCTACACCCCGATCATCCCGGTCACCTACTGGAGCTTCCGCTTCATGGTCGGCTTCGGGTTGGCGGCCGGCGCGATCGCCCTGCTGGTCCTGTGGAGCCAGCGCAGGGGCCGTACCCCGCGCAGCAGGTGGCTGCTGCGCGCCGGCCTGGCCATGCCGGTGCTACCGCTGCTGGCCAACTCCTTCGGCTGGATCTTCACCGAGATGGGCCGCCAGCCGTGGATCGTCTTCGGCGAGATGCTCACCCGCAACGGGGTGTCCCGCAGCGTCTCGCTGACCGAGGTCCTGACCTCGTTCACCGCCTTCACGCTGATCTACGCCACCCTCGCCGTGATCGAGGTCAAGTTGCTGCTGCGCTACGCCAAGGCCGGCGTACCGGACGTCAGCGAACAGCCCCCCACCGACGACACCGACGACGCCGAGCGTCCGCTCGCCTTCGCCTACTGATCCCGGAGCCCATCGTGGACCTGACCACCATCTGGTTTCTCCTCGTCGCCGTGCTGTTCACCGGCTACTTCATCCTGGAGGGCTTCGACTTCGGCGTCGGCATGCTGCTGCCCGTGCTCGGCCGCGACGACCGCGAGCGCCGGGTCCTGATCAACACCATCGGCCCGGTCTGGGACGGCAACGAGGTGTGGCTGATCACCGCCGGCGGGGCGATGTTCGCCGCCTTCCCCGAGTGGTACGCCACCCTCTTCTCCGGCTTCTACCTGCCGCTGCTGCTCATCCTGCTGGCCCTGATCGCCCGCGGCGTCGCCTTCGAATACCGGCACAAGCGGCCCGAGGCGTCCTGGAAGCGCCGGTGGGACGCCGCCATCGTGGTCGGCTCGCTGCTCCCGGCGATCCTGTGGGGCGTCGCCTTCGCCAACATCCTGCGCGGTGTGCCCCTGGACGCCGACCACGAGTACGTCGGCGGCCTCGTCGACCTGCTCAACCCGTACGCCCTGCTCGGTGGCGTGACCACCCTCGCGCTGTTCCTGACCCACGGCGCGGTGTTCCTGGCCCTGAAGACCACCGGCGACATCCGCGAACGCGCGGGCGCCCTGGCGGTGCGCCTCGGCGTCGGGGCCGCCGTGCTCGCGGTCGGCTTCCTGGCCTGGACGCTGAGCATCCGCTCCAGCGCGGCCGCCGTCGTGCTCGCCGTCGGCGCGGCCCTCGCCCTGCTCGGTGGCCTCGCCGCCGCCCGGGTACGCCGGGAGGGCTGGGCGTTCACGGGTACGGCCGTGGCGATCGGCCTGGCCGTGGCGACCCTGTTCGCGGCGCTGTTCCCGAACGTGCTGCCGTCCACCCTCGACGCGGCGGGCACGCTCACGGCCACCAACGCCGCCTCCACCCCGTACACCCTGAAAATCATGACCTGGGTGGCGGTGATCTTCACTCCAGTGGTGCTCGCCTACCAGGCCTGGACGTACTGGGTGTTCCGCAAGCGCATCGGCGTAGCCAACATCCCCCAACACTGACCCCCACCCCCGCTCCCGCCCCGCCCCCGCCCCCGCCCCGTCGATCATGGACTTGTGGTGCCCGACCTGGGGCGTCAAGGGTGCTTTGTCACCCACCACAACTCCATGATCGGTGGGCGTCCGGGCGGGGCGGTTAATCGGCTGGTCGGGGTGGGGGCGTGCCGCTACGGTGTGCCGATGCGCGTTCGTGAACTCACCATCGACGACCTGGACGACGCCTGGGAGCTGGGCCGGTTCGCGTTCGGCTCCAGCCAGGAGCGTGCCCCCAGCACGAGCGTCGAGGTGCCCGGGATGACCCGCTACGGCGCGTTCGACGACACCGGCCGGCTCGTCGGCAAGGCCGTCGACCTGCACCACGACCAGTGGTGGTCCGGGCGGGCGGTCGCGGCGGCCGACGTCGCCGGGGTGGCGGTCGCCCCCGAGGCGCGGGGCCGAGGCGTGGCCCGAGCCCTGCTCACCGCCCTGCTGGCCGGGGCCCATGAGCGTGGCGCGGCGATCAGCGCGCTGTACCCGACCGTCGCCGCCCCCTACCGCGCCTGCGGCTGGGAGGCCGCCGGTGTGCTGCGCACCGTCGACCTCGCCACCGCCGCGCTGCCCCGGCACCTGCCCGCGTCGCACCTGACCGTCCGCGCCGGCACGCCCGCCGACCTGGACGCCGTCGCCGCCCTCTATGAGCGGGTCACCCGCCACCGCAACGGCATGTTGACGCGCCGGGGCAAGCTGTTCGACTTCTTCGCCGCCGACGCGAAACTGCCCGGTGACGGGATCACGCTCGTCGAGGACGACGGCGACCTCGTCGGCTACGCCACCTGGCAGCGCGGTCGGGGCTACGGCGCCGACTCGGTGCTCACCGTCGACGAGGCACTGGCCACCACCGCCGACGCGGCCCGCGAACTCGTCGGGGTGCTCGGGAGTTGGGCCAGCGTCGCGCCGACCCTGCGGTTGTGCCCGCTCGACGGTGACGCCGTCAGCGTTCACCTGCCGTTGGAGGCGGCCCGGGACCACGAGCGGGACCTGTGGATGCACCGGCCGGTCGACGTCGTACGGGCGGTGGGCGAACGCGGCTGGCCCGCCCACGCCCGGGGCGTCGTCGACTTCCACCTCACCGACGCGCTCGCCGAGTGGAACACCGGCACCTGGCGGCTGGCCGTCGCCGACGGCGAAGCCGAGCTGACCAGACTCGACGGCGAGGCGGACCTGCGGCTGAACGTCTGCGGTTTCGCGCTGCTGTACGCCGGCGCGGCAGGTGCCCGCTCGGTGGCCCAGGCCGGTCTGCTGCACACCGTGGGCGTCGAGCCGGACGCCCTGGACCTGCTGGGCGCCGGCGGTCCGGCCCAACTGCTCGACTACTTCTGACGGCCGTCGCGGCGAGGCGCTCGGGCGAGGAACACCTCAAGGCCGAGCCGTCCGGCTCGCCGATAGGGCGGCCATGAACCCACTCGCCTGAGCGGCTGTCGGTTCAGGCGACGCCCGCCAGCTCGTCGTTGGCCCGCTCGGTGACGAGCGTGAGGACGCGGGCGGCGATGTCGGCCTCGGCGGGCGGGATGTCCCCGTACAGCCGGGCGGTGATGTCCCCGACGGCCTCGGCGACACGGGCCTGCGTGCGGTGGCCGGCTTCGGTAAGCGACACCCGCGGCTCGGTGGTGTCGTCGATCCGCGCCAGGCCGGCGTCGACGAGGCCGGCGATCACCTCGTGCACGGCCGACTCGTCGACCCTGCGGGCGCTCGCGAGGCGCCGCACGAGACCGGTCCGGTCGACGGGGCCGGCGGTGAGGACGTTGAGGGCGAGGACCTGGGCGAAGTCGACGCCCAGGGGCGCGACGGCGCGGTCGAGCAGGGCCCGGGTGGCGAAGTGGGCCTGACCGATGACCTGTCCGTTCAGAGTGGACACGTTGCCTCCTTCGAAAACGTTGGCTAAACCAACGTTGGTAGAACCAACGTAACATGGTTTGTGGGTCACGCCAACGGTTACTGTTAGGCTCCCGCCATGGACGCCACCGCCCCGCAGTCACCCGCCGGGCTGCGTACCACTGCGAGCTGGCTGCTCAACCAGGCCGCCGCCCACGCCGGCCGACTCGCCAGCGCGGGCTTCGCCGCACACGACCTACGCGGCTACCACTTCCGGCTCCTCGCCTCGCTGGCCGAGGACGGCCCCGCGAGCCAGGCCGACCTGGGCCGCCGCTGCGGCATCGACCGCAGCGACGTCGTGGCCGCCATCAACGACCTGGCCGGCCGGGAACTCGTGGTACGCGCCCCCGACCCGGCCGACCGCCGCCGCAACGTCATCAGCCTCACCGACGCCGGCGCCGACGAAGCCCACCGGATGGCCGACACCGTCGCCCGCGTCCAGGACGACCTGCTCGCGCCCCTGTCGAGCGCCGAACGCGCGCAGCTGACCCGCCTGCTCACGCGCCTGCTCGAGCACCACAACAGCCACTGACCGCCGGTCAGGCCCGCCCCAGCGCACGGCAGCGCTCAGCTCGCCTCGCGCAACTCCGCCAACCGGGCCTCGATCTCGGCCAACTCCGCGCGCAGCTTCTCCGCCTGCTGCTCCGCCTCGGCCCGCTCGGCGCCCAGGATCTGCTCCACCGCCTCCTGCGCACCCGGCACGTCCACCAGCGCCACCATCCTCAACGCCTCGGCCGGCTTCACCACGTACGGCTTCGCCAGGGCCTTACTGCCCTGCTGAGCCGCGACCGTCCACTCACCGTCCGCGTACGCCAGGGTCACCGTGAGGCCCGCGGGCCCCTTGGGCTTCGCGGCCTTGACCGCCCGCCGCGCCGGCGGCTTCTCGACCTGCTCCACCTTCGGCTCCTCCTGTCGCTGCGCGGGCACCCGCGGCGTGTCCAACACGAACTCCGGCGCGGCCACCGCGGGCGCCTCCGGCTCCGGCTCCGGCTCCGGTTTCGGCTCCGCCACCCGCCGGCCCGCGCCCTTGGGCGCGACCGCCAGATCGGCGGGGGAGAACGGCAACTCGTCACGACCGAACCGCACCACGACGAACTCGTCGGACACGTTCGGATCGGTCAACTCGACCACCTGGCCGACCTGACCGGCGATCTGCCCCGCCGACGCGGTGAACACCACCCTCGGCTTACGGCCGGCCGCCAACGCCTCCCGGATGCTGCGCACCTCGTCAGTGGACAAACCCTGGCCGGCATCCATCACAACCCTCTTCCGTACACCTGTTTGATTGCTGTCTTGATACCAGTCGGCTGCGACACCCGCCGCACGGGGCTCAGCCGCCGAGGGCCCGCAACGCCCGATCGGCGTGGTCGTTCATGCTGACCTCGCTGTGGATCACCTCGATGACCCGCCGGTCCGTGCCGATCACGAACGTCATCCGCTTCGTGCTCAACGCCCCCAACGGCACCCGCCGCCGCACCCCGAACGCCTGCGCGACCGTCCCGTCCACATCCGACAGCAGCGGATAGTCGAAGCCGTGCATCTTCGAGAACTCCGCCTGCTTGGCCACCTCGTCGCGGCTGATACCCACCCGCGACGCGCCCAGCGCCGTGAACTCGGCCGCCAGGTCCCGGAAGTGGCAGCTCTCCGCCGTGCACCCCCGCGTCATCGCTCCGGGGTAGAAGAACAGCACCACCGGCCCCGACGCCAGGAACTCCGACAGCCGCCGCGGCGTACCCGTCTCATCCGGCAACTCAAAGTCGTCCACGACATCGCCGACACCCACACCCGCCACCGCGCACCTCCGTAGTCCGAACGACCGCGCGGTGAGCGTAAGCGATCACACCCGCAGCGCCTCGTGCGCCACCAGCACCAAGGCCCGCCGCATGTGACCCTCCTTACGACGACTCATCCGCGCCGGTCACGGTAGCGTCGGCCCAACCCGCCCGACAGATCCGGAGGCGCCGTGGCACCCGTCACCGTCATCACCGGCGGCGGCCGAGGCATCGGCGCGGCCACCGCCCGCCGCCTCGCCGCGGCCGGCCACCACATCGCCCTGTGCTACCGCCGCGACGACGCCGCCGCCGCGACCGTCCTGGCCGACCTGCACGCCACCGGCGTCCAGGCCATCGCCGTACGCGCCGACACCACCGACCCCGACCAGGTCACCGCCCTGTTCGACGCCGCCGCGCAGCTCGGCCCCCTCACCGGCCTGGTCAACAACGCGGGCGTCACCAGCCTCATCGGCCCGTTCACCGAGCTGCGCGTGGACGACCTGCGCCGCGTCGTCGACGTCAACCTCATCGGGTACGTCCTCTGCGCCCAGCAGGCCGCCCTCCGCCTCACCGACGGCGGCGCCATCGTCAACGTCTCCTCCGCCGCCGCGACCCTCGGCAGCCCGGGGGAGTACGTGCACTACGCCGCCGTCAAGGCCGCCACCGACACCCTCACCGTCGGCCTGGCCAAGGAACTCGCCCCGCGCGGCATCCGCGTCAACGCTGTCGCCCCCGGCCTCGTACGCACCGACATCCACACCGACTCCGGCGTACCCGACCGCGCCGACAGCGCCGCCGGTCGTATCCCGATGGGCCGCTCCGGCGAACCCGACGAGATCGCCGCCGCCATCGCCTGGCTCCTCAGCCCGGACGCCTCCTACACCGCCGGCGCCGTGCTGCGGGTCTCCGGCGCCCTGTGAGCCGGGGCGCGCGACACGCGCCCCGGCCCACCGCTCTCAGTGCGTGAACAGCTTCGCCGCCGTGATCACCGTCTGCACGACCCCGTAGCCGAGCAGCACCGCCACCACCAGCCAGGAAATCCACAACCGGGCCTGCTGCCCGCTCCGACCGTCCTCGCTCATCGCGTACCACTCCTCTGCGCCGCCGTGACCTCGTCCACGTTCTGCTCCACCGGCTCGTGGTAACGCTGCGGCACCGGTCGCACCAGCAGGTTCGCCACGAAGCCCACCGCCAGGACACCCACCATCGTGAGCAGCGCCGGCCGGTACGCCGCCGCCGTCAACGTGCCCGGCTTGCCCTGCGCGTCGAGGAACCCGTTCACGATCAACGGACCCGCGACACCCGCCGCCGACCAGGCCGTCAACAACCGGCCGTGGATCGCGCCCACCTGGTACGTGCCGAACAGGTCCCGCAGGTACGCCGGCACGGTCGCGAACCCGCCACCGTAGAACGACAGGATCACGCACGCGAACAGCACGAACAACGCCGTCGCCGTGTGCCCGAACAGCGCCAGCAGCGCGTACATCGCCATGCCCACGCCGAGATACACCAGGTAGATCGGCTTACGGCCGATGACGTCCGACGTCGACGACCACACGAACCGGCCGGCCATGTTGAACAACGACAGCAGACCCACGAACCCACCGGCCGCCGCCACCGACACCGCCGACGTCCCGTTCTCCCGGAAGAAGTCCTGGATCATCGGGCTGGCCTGCTCCAGGATGCCGATACCGGCGGTCACGTTGCAGAACAACACCACCCACAACAACCAGAACGACCGCGTCTTCACCGCGTTCGCCGCCGACACGTTCGCCGTGGTGACCAGCGGCTTCGCCGCCACCGACGCGGGATCGAAGCCCGCCGGACGCCAATCTTCGGCCGGCACCCGCACGTTCGCCACCCCGAACATCATGATCACGAAGTAGCCCAGGCCTAACGTCACGAACAACCACACCAGCGCGCTGCCCGACGCCGTCGAACCCGCGTTCGACGGGTCGTAACCCGGGTCGTAGAACGACAGCAACTGCCGCGACAGGGGAGAGGCCACCATCGCCCCACCACCGAACCCCATGATCGCCAAACCGGTCGCCAGACCCGGCCGATCCGGGAACCACTTGATCAGCGTGGACACGGGGGAGATGTACCCGATCCCCAGACCGACGCCGCCCAGCAGGCCGTACCCCAGATACAGCAGCCACAACTGCTTCGTGGCGATGCCCAGCGACCCCACCAGGAAACCCGCCGCCCAGAAGCAGGCCGACACGAACATCGCCTTACGCGGCCCGTTCGCCTCCACCCACGTCCCGGCCACCGCCGCGGACAACCCCAGCATCACGATCGCGATACTGAAGATCACCCCGATCGCGGTCTGACCCGTGTCGAAATGGGCGATCAACGAATTCTTGTAGACGCTCGTGGCGTAGACCTGGCCGATACACAGGTGGATGGCCAACGCCGCCGGGGGAATGAGCCACCGGCTGTAGCCGGGCGGCGCGACGGTATGCCGACGATCGAGTGCGGACAGCATGCGCTGCTCCCTCTCCGAGGCGGACTAAACGTCCCCACAACGTGCCCACCCCGCACCCAACCGGCAAACCTCACCGTCGCCGGACGGTCCCTCCCGTGAGCTGAGCGGTCACTCAGCCCACGCCGCGACTACCCCAGCTCCGGCGCGTGCCAGCCACCCGCCAACGCATCCGCGTCCGCCGGACCCCAACTACCCCTGTCGTACGAGCGCACCGGCTCCGCCAGATCCAGGATCGGCGCCACGATCCGCCACTCCTGCCGAATCGTCTCCGCCCGCGCGAACCGCAGATGCTGCCCGCCCATCGCGTCGTCGAGCAACCGCTCGTACGCCTCCTGACGCCGACCCAACGCCGCACCGAAGTCCACCGCCAGATCCACCGGCCGACTCGCCACCTCCGCGCCCGGACTCTTGGCCTGGATCGACATCGTGATGCCGTCCCCACGACCCAACCGGAACCGCAACAGGTTCGCCGGCGCCTCCGCCCCATTCTCGGCGGGGATCAACGACCGCTGCGGCCGCTTGAACTCGACCACCACCTCCGTCGCCGTCCCCGGCAACGACTTACCCGTCCGCAGAAAGAACGGCACACCCGCCCACCGGGGCGAATCCACCGTCAACCGCGTCGCCACGAACGTCTCCGTGTTCGAATCCGGCGCGACACCCGGCTCGTCGCGGTAACCCGCGTACTGCCCCCGCACCGTCGACTCCGGCGACAACGGCGCGACCTGCCGCAACACCGCCGCCTCCGCCTCGCGGAACGAGTCCACGTCGTCACCGGCCGGCGCGTCCATCGCGATCAACGCCACGACCTGCAAAATGTGGTTCTGCAACACGTCCCGCGTCGCACCCACCGTGTCGTAGAAACCGGCCCGACCCTGCGTACCGAAACCCTCCGCGAGGGTCACCTGCACGTTGTCGATGTGCTCACGGTTCCACAACGGCTCGAACAGCCGGTTGGCGAACCGGAACGCGTACAAGCCCTCCACCGCCTCCTTGCCGAGGTAGTGGTCGATCCGGAACACCCGACTCGCGTCGAAGGCCGCACCCAGCGTCCGATCCAACTCCTCGGACGACGCCAGGTCACGCCCGAACGGCTTCTCCACGATCACCCGACCACGGTCGGCCAACCCGACCGCCGCCAGGCCCCGCACCACCGAACCGAACACCATGGGCGGAATCGCCAGATAGAAGATCGGCCGCTGCGCGTCACGCAGACGCTCCGCCAGCCGCTCGTACGTCGCCGGATCCGCGTAGTCCCCGGAGATCATCGACAGGTTGGCCGCCAACGCGTCGAACGTCTCGTCATCCACCTCGTCGGAAGCCTCCGCCACCGACTTACGGGCGGTCGCCACCAACTGCTGGTCATCCCACGGGGAGCGGGCCACCCCGATCACCGGAACGTCGAGACGCCCCCGCCGCGTCAACTCGTACAGCGCCGGAAACAGCTTCTTCGAGACAAGATCACCTGTCACACCGAACAGCACAACCGCGTCTGAACGCACGCGCATGACACTTCCATCCGATCATGTGGACCTGATCTTCCGAACGGACAACGGCGCGTCCCACCGGAGGAATTCCCCGCGAGCGGCCCACGTGAGGTCGGCGACAGCGCCACAACGGAAGATGACCCCCACAGCGCTCCGCACACCCCCAGGAAGGACCAGAATGACCCTGGCCGCCGACCACTCCCCGGGAACCGGCCCCGACGTGGTGTGCCTGCCCATGTTCGGCACCACCCGCGCCGCCACCGCCGCCGCCTTCCAACCCGCCCTCGCCGACACCGGCCTACGCCAGACGTACCTGGACCTGCCCGGCCACGGCGACACCCCACCCACCTGCCCGCCCACCTCCCAGGCGCTGCTCACCACCATCTGCGCCTGGCTCGACCACCACATCGACGGACCGGCCCTGCTGGCCGGCGCCTCCTACGGCGCCTACCTCGCCGCCGGCATCGCCCGTCAACGCCCCGACCTCGTCCGCGGCCTACTCCTGGTCTGCCCCGGCATCACCATCGCACCGGCCAGCCGCACCCTGCCCGAGCACCGCCCGCCGCCAGGACCCACCGGCTGGCTCGACGACGCGCCCACCGACCTGCGCCCACACCTCGACACCGCACTGGGCCACCGCACCCCGACCGTCGTCGCCACCGTCCTGCGCGCCCTGGACACGGGCGGCCCCGGCGACCACGCCTTCCAGCAGGAACTGCGGACAGGACCCGGGTACGCGCTCCCCGACGAGACCGCCGACACGCCCTTCGACGGGCCCGTCAGCGTGCTCACCGGCCGCCAGGACGGCATCGTCGGCTTCGCCGACCAGTTCCACGCCATGCGCCGCTACCCCCGAGGCACCTACACCACCGTCGACCAGGCCGGGCACTACCTGCCCTTCGAACAACCAGCCCAGCTCCGCGCCCACACCCAGGCCTGGCTCCGCCGAACCCCACAACCCTGAGCCCGGTACGCGACAATGACCGCCATGGCTGACCTGGGCGACACCAAGGCCGCGATGCACTACTACCTTCGCAGGAACCGCGACGACCTCATCTGGAAACTCGACGGCATCAGCGAACGCGAGGCCAGAACGCCCCGCACCGCCACCGGCAACAACATGCTCGGCGTCGTCAAGCACTGCCTCAACGTCGAGGCCGCCTACTTCGGGCCCACCTTCGGCCGCGAGTTCCCCACACCGCAGGAACTGGTCCCGCTCACCGCGTTCGACGACGACCCACAGGCGGACTGGTACGCGTACGAAAACGAGACCAAGGATGGCCTCATTGACCTGTACCGCCGCGTCGGCACCTTCGCGGACGAGACGATCGACCAACTACCGCTCGACGCGCCGGGGCAGGTGCCCTGGTGGCAACCCGGCCGCCAGGACGTGACACTGGCCCGGACCATCATGCACGTCACCAGCGACGTCGCCCGGCACGCCGGTCACCTGGACATCATGCGCGAGCAGCACGACGGGGCGATCGGCTGGCAGCGCGACAGCACCGGCATCAACGACGACTACGACTGGCCGGCGTACGTCGACAAGCTGCGCAAGCTGGCCGACCAGTTCGACTGACCGAGCTGGGGGAGAAGGCCGCGGAAACGACATTGCCCTGCCGGTGCTATTGGGCACCGGCAGGGCAATGTCACCACCTGGAATCAGTTGTCGGTGCTCAGCCCCTTCAACATCTCAGCGAAGTCAGTGGTCTCCGCCGGCGGAGGCGTCTCGACGGTGACCGCCTTGCCGTAGTCGGTGTAGTCGACCACGACGTCGCCCATCGCGCCCATGACCGTGGCCGCACGACGAGGCCGGTACTGCTCGTCGACCCAGAGGTCGACCTTGACGTCCTTGACGCCCGCCGCGGCGAACTGCTTCTCGACAGCGGCCCGCAGCTTGGCGTCGACCTGACCCAGCTGCGTCGCCACCGGGGTGGTCACGGTGTAGTGGACCGTACGCGCCCCGTTCACCGTCTCCTCACCGACGACCGTCACGCCCTCGGACGCGAGCAGCGTCTTGACCTGCTTGGTCGGGTCGATGTCCTCGAACTGCTTGCTGAAGTCCATCCCGGCCTGTTGGCCGATGCTGCTCATGTCCATCTTCAGCCAGCGCTTGCCGCCCATGCTGGCACGGTCCTTCGCCGGCGCCTCGACGTAGAACGCGGTCCCGATCAGCCGGACGGTGGTCGGGCCGTCGATCGGGTCCACCATGGTCATCTCGGCCTTGACCGGGTCACCCAGGTCCAGGACGCCCTGCATGGAGATCTTCTGACCGCCGGTCGTTCCCGTCATCGTCAGCGTCACCGAGTCGCTCTTGTCGGTGGCGTCGATCGTCTTCTGCAACGAGCCCTTGAGGTCGCTGGCCAGCAGCTCAAGGACGCTGGTCTGCTTCGGCGCGTCGGACGAGCCCGATGAACCGGTCGCCACGCCGCAGGCGGAGGCGGTGAGCGCCGTAAGCGCCGAGACCGCGACAACGGCGGCCTTCTTCCACAGTGACACGTGATTGCTTCTTTCCGACAAGGCTGCGGGGAATCTCCCCAGTTGTCATCTCTCAGTTGACCTGAGCCGCACGGATGGCTCATGAGCTGCAATGGCCCAAGTCAGTGAGAATCCTTGAGAGAGTCATGCCTCTCGTTATCTTGGACCACGGGCAGGTTTTCTCATCATCTGGGGCCGGCATGGTTGGGCCCACGCCCGCTGCATGGCCCACATCGCCCGCTACCCGCCGCCGATCCGGTCAATTGACAGGCATTGATTGATGCGGTCGACTGACAGCGGGTGCATCCCTCAGCTCACCCAGGAGGACCCCCTTGCGTACGCTCCTGACCCTCGCCGCGGCCGCCGTCTGCGCCGCCGGTGCACTGGCCGTCCCCGCAGCGGCGGCGCAGGCCGATCCGGCCGACGCCTGCGCCGGTACCGTCCAGCTCCAGTCGCTCACCTTCAACCCGCCGCGGGTGGTTCCGGGCCAGGCCGTCCACGCCACGGCCGTCGGGCAGAACTGCACCGCCCAACAACGACAGTTCTCCACGACGATCTACGCCCGGTTCGTCGGCTCCACCCCCGGCATCCCCACCGGCTGCCCGGCCCTCGACCCGCTGCCTGGCTGGGCGGTCACCGTCGATCCGGGCGCGACCTTCAGTTGGAGCGAGGGTTACTCAGTGCGCTCCGGCTGCACGGCCACCGGCCTGGAGGTCACGGCCCGCGTAGAGGACCACGCCACCGGCACCCTGCTCACCCAGATCAGCACGGTGCCGATCGACCCGCCGCCGGCGGCGCCCTGCACCGTGAGCTACCGCACCGGGAGCGAGTGGCCGGGAGGCTTCACCGCCCAGATCACCATCAAGAACACCAGCACCGTGCCGATCAACGGTTGGACGCTCCGCTTCACCTTCCCCGGTGACCAGCACATCGTCCAGTCCTGGTCCGCCACCGCCCAGCAGAGCGGTGCCACCGTCACGGCCCGGAACGCCAGCTACAACCCGCTGGTGGCACCGGGCACCTCGGTGGTCTTCGGCGTCCTGGGCACCTGGCAGGCCAGCGATGCGGCGCCGATCGCGTTCACGCTCAACAACGTCAGCTGCGCCGCCGGATAGCCTGCGCACCGGACCGCGGGGCGGCCAGTACGGAAGGACACGAGTGAGGCTCTGCGAGATCGAAGGCTGTGACGGCAGGTTCCTCGCTCGCGGCTGGTGCCGGAAGCACTACATGCAGTGGAAGCGCACCGGAGACCCACTGGGCACGGCGCGGAAGCCGAAGCCGACGTGCGGCGAGGGTGGCTGCGAGCGCGAGCACTATGCCAAGCAACTCTGCCATGGGCACTACCAGCTCGCCAGGAAGTGGGGCAAGAACTGGCGGGAGCTGGCTCGGCCGACTCCGCAGCCACGAGCCGAGACGTGCTTCATCGACGAGTGCACCAACCCCGTCCTGGCGGTCGGGTACTGCGGCTCCCACTACCAGCGCCTCCGGAAGTACGGCGACCCGCTGGGGTTCAGGCATCGTCCGTGGACGCCGCGCCTGAACGGAGCGGCTTGCCCGTGGTGCGGCGGGGCGGTCAACCGATCGGCCGGCAAGCACAAAGTCTTCTGTAGCGCCGGGTGCGCCGATGCGAGCTGGACCGCCGGTCCGAACGGCATCAGGCACAACATGCGCCGCCGCAGCGCCTTGGCCCGGGAGAGGGTAAACCTCATTACCGAGCGGGACCTGGCGCGACTCCTGGCGCGCCAGGTCGGCCTCTGCGCGTACTGCCGCCTCGCCGCGCCGACCAGCATCGACCACATCGTGCCGCTCAAGCTGGGCGGACGTCACAGCATCGGCAACCTCGCGTGGGCCTGTGGGTCGTGCAACTCCAGCAAGAGCGACCGCCTGCTGTTCGCATGGCGGGTCACCCAGCGAACGGCGCTCGCCCTCGCCGCATAGTTCGGTGAGGGAGTGACGTCCCATGACCCCATGCACGTCGTGGGGGCCATCATCAGATCGGTGATCGGGGGGAGGAGGAGCCACATCCTCCGACGACCCGACCGCAGATGAGGGCCTCGACCTTCCCCTTCGGACGAAACCATCACCTGGCGGGTGACGGCCGGGCCGGCGAACGATGAACAGTCTGTGCCCGTCACGCAGCGAAGGGGGGCAGAAACCAGGCGGGACAGGGGCGCCCGCCGTGGCTCAAGTAAATGGGAAGACTCAAGTGACAACACGTTAGCCCACCAGGCTGTCGTGCCACATTCGATAATGCACATTATGTAAAGTCGACCGCGCAAGGCCCACCCCCGACCAGCCGCGCCGGGCGCGTCGGGCGAGCGGCCCAGCCCGGCGATCCCGCAACGTCTTGATCGTGCTCGAACCAGGAAGTAGTGGCCTCCACTGCGCACCGAGACCACTCGATCCTGGATATAGCGCGATTATGGGCGAGCTGCGCCGCTTCGGCGGACGCCACGTCTCGGACGGAGCGTGCCAAGGCCGCAGCTCGTCTTGAACGCCAACGTCGGCGCAGCCCACGCGTCCGTCGCGGGGCCGCCATTGTCATCCCGGCTCGACCGGTTCACCTGGGGTCCAGGACGCCCTGATCGGCAACCCGCGACGCCTTCGCTCCCCTCTCCCCCCCCCTTTCGGGCAACGCGAAAATCATGCATAATATACCTTATGCATGACAAACAGGACGAATCGCTCAAGGTGCTGATCGAGGAGTTCCTGACCGCTCGGGCCACCCGCAAGCCCTCCCCCCACACCCTGGCGGCCTACCGACGTGATCTGCACGCCGTGGCCGCCCTGGTCGCCGACGGTGACGCCACTCCCCTCCCCCTCGACGAGCTGACGATCACCGACCTGTCCCCCCGTGTGCTGCGGGCGGCGTTCGCGCGCTTCGCCGCTCCCCGGGCTCCCGCGTCGGTGCACCGCGCCTGGTCGACCTGGAACAGCTTCTTCACGTTCCTGGTGACCGACGGAGTGGTGGCGGGCAACCCGATGCCGGCGGTCGACCGGCCTCGGGCCGTCCTGCCCGAGCCGAAGCCGCTGCGTGGCGCGGACACTCCCGAGGTGCTGCTGGCGTCGGTGGCGCGTGACGACGGCCGGCAGCGGGACCCGTGGCCGGAGCGGGACGTGGCGGTGTTGGCGGTGGCGCTGTGCGCCGGGCTGAGGCTGTCGGAGCTGCTGGCGTTGCGGGTCGGGTCGCTGGGTGGGCGTCCGGGTGAGCGGCGGGTGGAGGTGGCGGGCAAGGGCGGGCGGCCCCGGGTGGTGCCGATCGAGGCGGATCTGGACCGGGTGTTGGTGGACTATCTGGCGAGTCGCGCGCGGCGTTTCGGTTCGCGGTCGGTACGCCCCGACTCGGCGTTGCTGGTGGACCGGCGGGGCGAGCCGCTGCGCCGTGGTGGTCTGCAGTATCTGGTCGAGTCGTGTTACCGGCGGGCGGGTATCGGTGACCGGGTGCCGAAGGGGGCGCGGTTGCACGCGTTGCGGCACACGTTCGCGACCCGGTTGGCGGAGGACGGCGCGGGCGCGGCGGAGATCATGCGGTTGTTGGGGCATGCCTCGTTGGCGTCGTCGCAGACGTACATCGAGGTGACGGCCGGGCAGCAGCGGGAGGCGATCCGCGCGAGTCGTACCCATCGGGTGTTGGCGGCTCTGCTGCCGGCTGAGGGTGACGCGGCGCGCTGAGGGTGACGTCAGCCGAGGTCGACGAGCAGGGGTCGGTGGTCGGAGATGGTGGACGTCGGCGTGGTGACGGCCCGTACGGGTGGGAGCGCGTCGAGGGCGTGCCGGTCGGCGAGGATGTGGTCGAGTTGGACGCGGGGTTGTCCGGAGGGGTAGGTGGGGCGTCGGCCGAGTGGCTGCCAGCGGGATACGAGGCGGGCCGGGCCGGCGGGGAGGTTGAGGTCGCCGAGTAGGACGCGGGGGCCGGGTAGTGCGCGTAGGGCGCGCACGGTCTGGCGGAGTTGGCGGGCGTTCCAGCCGGGTACGAAGGACAGGTGGGTCGCGGCGACGGTGAGGGGGCCGTGGGGGGTGTCCAGGATGGCGGCGAGGACGACGCGGGGTTCGTCGTCGAGGAGGATGAGGCCGCCGCCGGGGCCGGGGGCGTAGATGGGTGAGCGTACGGGCGCGGGTTTGAGTCGGGTGATGTGCCAGCTGCGGACGGGGTGGCGGCTGATGAGGCCGATGCCGTAGCAGGGTTCGCCGTGGCCGTCGTCGTCGTGGCGCAGGGGTCGGAACCGTTCGCCGGGGGTGCCGACGACGGCGGCCGCGAAGCGGTGGTGGGGCGCGTCGAGTGCCCGGGCGGCGATGGCGGTGAGGTCGAGGTTGCCGCTGCGGCGTTGGTCGCGGTCGACTTCCTGCAGGGCGAGGACGTCGGCGTCGAGGGCGCGTACGGCGGCGGCGAGTCGGTCGGGGTCGACGAGGCCGTCGGTGAGGGATCGTCCGTGCAGCAGGTTGAAGGTGGCCAGGCGCACTCCTGCACCTTACGTGCCCGTGACAGGGTTGCCGTGTGGTGAAGCTGTTGCTGTGTTCGATGCTGGTGTTCGTGGCGGTCGGCGCGTGGGGGGTGTGGTTGCGGCGTAGGCGGGGCCGGTGAGCGGTGAGTCGTGCCACTTGAAGGGCTGGTGGGGCGTGTTGGGTGGGGAGAATTGCCGACCGTGGACGCCGTATCGCTGAGTACCCTGCTGGCCGCCGCGGCGATGGCCGGGTGGGTGGATGCCGTGGTCGGTGGTGGCGGGTTGTTGCTGCTGCCGGCGTTGTTGGTGGCGGCTCCGGGTGTGCCGGTGGCGACGGCGTTGGGTACGAACAAGTTGGCGGCGATCTTCGGTACGGCGACGGCGGCGGCGACGTACGCGCGGCGCACGAAGGTGGACTGGCGGTTGGCGGGGCCGGCGGCGGGTGTGGCGGTGCTCAGCGCGGGGGTGGGCGCGGCGTTGGCCGGGGCGGTGCCGGCGTCGGCGTACCGGCCGGTGGTGTTGGTGGTCCTGGTGGCGGTGGCCGTGTTCGTGTTGCTGCGTCCCCGGTTGGGGGTGGTGGCCGTGCCGGCGCGGCGGACGCGGGCGCGGGTGGCGGTGGCGATCGGTGTGGCCGGGGTGGGCATCGCCCTGTACGACGGGTTGATCGGGCCGGGTACGGGCACGTTTCTGGTGCTGGCGTTCACGACGTTGGTGGGTGCGGATTTCGTGCACGGGTCGGCGATGGCGAAGGTCGTCAACGCGGGTACGAATCTGGGTGCGTTGGTGGTGTTCGCGGTGACCGGGCACGTGTGGTGGTGGTTGGGCGCGGCGATGGCGGTGTGCAACATCGCGGGCGCGGTGGTGGGTGCGCGGATGGCGTCGCGTCGCGGGTCGGGGTTTGTGCGGGTGGTGTTGCTGGTGGTGGTGCTGGCGTTGGTGGTGAAGCTGGGTTACGACCAGTGGGCGGCCTGAGAGGCCGGGTGCTAGCTGCAACGCCGTTCAGTTAGGCGTTTCGGTAGGCCGTCAAGCGTGTCGTGGAGACGAGGCAGCGGAGCTCCGGTATAGAGGGTGGCCACTCTAAGACGCCCTTGAACCTGGAGCTCCGCTGGCTGATCAGATTGCCATAACTCGAACGGTGACGGTAGCCGCGGGCGTGTTCGCGCCGGGTCATCTGGGCGAGCTGACTCGGCTGGTGCCGTTCGAGATGGTCGATGATGTCCTGGCCATGACCAGGCGGACCGAGTCCAGGGTCAGGCTGTTGCCGGCCCGGGTCGTGATGTATCTGCTACTGGCCGGGTGCCTGTTCGCCGAACTGGGATACCTGCAGGTGTGGTCGAAGCTGACCGCCGGGTTGTCCGGTCTGCCGCTCGTGGTGCCCAGCGGCAGTGCGTTGCGCCAGGCCCGGCAACGACTCGGATCGCAGCCGGTGCGGGCGTTATTCGATGTGTTGC